>CAMCDO010000001.1 GCA_945873585.1 Verrucomicrobia subdivision 6 bacterium
GAACATACCTTGAGTAAAGACAAAGGACGGGAAGAGGCGAGTCCTTGTCGGGGATTGCGGGGGAGGGCCTAGGCAGGGCATAGTTTTAGCCCGTGAATTTATTGAAAATAGCTAAGTTTCTGCTTTCGGCCTTGCTGGGAGTATTGGGAATTGTGGCGACGCTCCTTTTTGAGAAAAATGTATTTCAAGGGGTGACGGTGCCATTGGTGGCGCGTGCTCTAGGATGGAAAGCTCGGGTGGTTTCGGCCCGGTTGACACCCTTAGGTAAGTTGGAGCTTGAAGGATTGGAAGCGGTCGATAAGGAGAAGTCGAGGATTGAGTTGGATTCGGCCTTACTGGTGATTCGGCCTGAGAGTTTATTTTCGGGGATCCCAGAGATTGTGCAGATGGATCTTAAAATTGGTCTGATTGATTTAGAGATGAGCGAGGCGAAGAGCTCCTCGGGGCCGATTTCGGTGCCGCTGATTTTGCGCGAAGCCTCTGTGATGATAACGGAGGGGCGGGTAAGGTTACAGACAGGCGCTTGGATTTTGGGCGGAGTTGAGGCTCATGCTCAGGGGTGGGACGGGCGTACGCCGCGGGAAATCCGAGCGAAATTACAGAGATGTGATTGGAACGGGCCTGGCAAGGAGGAGATGGCGGGGACAGTTACTTTGAAAGCAACGAAAAGCGTGGGGATGACGGGAGATAATTGGGAGGCAAATTTGACGGTGGATGTGGCTACAGTGGTAGATTTCTCGCCTGCTGAGTTGGTTGTTCCGTGTCGACTTGTTTTAGAAGGGCAGGCGACGAGTCAGGGGGGTGGGGGTTGGAGTGTTGATACTTTACATGGGTCTTGGGAAGGAGTGGGAGGGGTAAAGTTGGCTACTTCGGCAAAGGGTCAGTGGTCGCCAACGGGCGATTGGGCGGCGGACCTTAAGTTGGAGCCGATCGATTTAGGAATCGCAGGGATTCTCCTGCAATCGCGAGGGGTCAAATCGGTAGCGGGGACTATCGGGGGAACTCTGGGTTTACGTGGGGGAGAAAAAAAACCGATAACAGCTCAGGTCAATCTTCTTGGACAAAATGTGCAGATTTTACCTTCGGCGGGTCCAGCATGGCCTCAGCAGCCTGCTCTTTTCTCAACGGTGGCTGACGGTTCGTGGCGCAGCGAAAAAAATCTTTTGCAAATGCAGTCATTGCAGGTTGGCTTGGGTCAAAAAGGGCAACTGCAAGATCTTCAGGTCAATCTTGATCGGGCGGCGAATTTCTATCTGAAGGGCGGGGTGGCTTCCGCGAATGAGGTGGCCGTGTTGGAGTGGAGTTTACGCGGAATGGAGTTAGCGGCGGTCGCTCCTTTGGTGGTGTCTCCGAGCCAACTGAAGGTACAGGGTGGGCAACTCGCGGCGAGTGGGCGTGCCGATATTCAGGGCTCAACGATAGTGCTGAGTGGTCGTCTGGAGAGTCGAGCGATGAAAGCATCCGGTGCACTCTTGCAGGGGAATCTGCTGGTGAACTCAGCGACAATCGATTTCAAAGGAAATCTTCAGGGCTCGCAAAATGTGAAGCTGGAAGAGGCGGTTTTGACAGCAGATTGGGAGGGCGGAACCACCAAGGATGCCCGGCTTAAAGTGCAGGCGGAGTGGGAGTGGGCAAAGAGTGAGGGTTGGATTTTAGGGGAAGGGGAGGCGGGTTTGGCGGGACTAGGGAAGGCGTGGACGGGAGCTAAGTTGTGGCCTGAGTCTGGGCAGGCTAAAATGCATGTGGAGTTTTCTGGAAATACTTCAGAAAAAGGGAGCGGAGTAATTTCTTTGAACTTGGGAAACATGCATTGGCTGGGTGAGTCAGCCGATCCGTGGCAGGCGAAAGTTACTTCCGAGGTGAAGAATTTGGTTGGGGTATGGAGTCTACCTGAGGTGACCTTTCAGGCTGATCGAGGAGGGCAACCGCTTCTCGACGGACAAGGGATGGTTACTTGGGATTTAAGGAATAGTGAAGGAGTGGCAAAAATTGATTTAGAGAAGGCCGATTCTTCATTGCTTGTGCCGCTGCTTTCTATTTTGACACCCGCTTGGCAGTGGAAGGTGGCTACGGGCCACGGAATGTTCCAGTACGAGAGAAAGGGGCAGCAGGACAGGGTGGAAGCGAATCTGCAGGGCATGATAACGGTGGAGACGGGGTCAGCTACACAATCACGTCTGGTCGACTTTTCATCGGTGGAGGGGGCGGTGAAAGCTTCTTGGCCCTCTTCATCATCAGGAAAGTGTTCGGTAGATACGTTTAGTCTGAACGCGAAGCATCGAGACGGGTCGGATGCGATTCGGGCTTCTTTAGATAAGCCTCTTCTGCTGGAAAAGATTGCGCAAGGCGATTGGAAACCTGGGGGGAAGGAGTTGGCGACTGGAACGATGCAGTATACGGGGTGGCCTATTGGACTTTTTGGTCCCTTGATCTTTCCCGCCGCTAAGGAGTCGTCCCTGCTGGGAACCATGACGGGATCTCTCAAGATTCAAAGTGATCCAGTGCGCGGTGTTCTGCGCGGGGATGTAGATTTAAAGTTGCTCGATCTGACGATTGCTCTGCCCAAGGTAAACCTCCCAGACAATCAGGTAAGTCTTCAAGCTTCGGTCTCTTTGGGTTCCGATC
This sequence comes from Verrucomicrobia subdivision 6 bacterium, assembly GCA_945873585.1. Classification (GTDB taxonomy): domain Bacteria; phylum Verrucomicrobiota; class Verrucomicrobiia; order Methylacidiphilales; family Verrucolacustridaceae; genus Verrucolacustris. The sequence continues at coordinate 2,626 of CAMCDO010000001.1, forward strand.
AGCAGATTCATTTTCATCGTCTTCAGTTGCTGAGTCGGCAGGGTGCGCTGACTTGGTTGGAACTCTCTGCGGAGCAGGACGCTCAAGAGGCGGTGGCGGTTGTCGGAAAGCTAGACTTAGCGACCGCCGCTCAAAATATTCCTAATTTTGGGGAGTGGGTTTCTGCGGGCGCCTTGGCATTCAAAGCGCAGGTTGGGCCTGCCAGCAAAGAGGGGCTTAGGAAAATTGGCTACAGCAGTGAGGCGACATCGCTTTCTGCTCAGATTCCGACGGTGGGGAGTTTGACGAATCTGGGGGTCAAAAGCCAAGGGATCGTCGAATGGAAAAGTGGGATCTCAGCGCTTTCCGATTTGCATCTGGAAGCGGTAGGGGCCATGGGAAATATTTCTATGGGCAAGGTCTCTTGGTCGAAGACAGGACCCATATCTTGGGAAGAGGGACGAATCGCCGATGGTTGGCTGAGGATTCTCTTGGCTTCGTATCTACTTCCTGCTCAATGGATTGACGGAGATGTGGTGCTGGGCGCAGGTTTTTGGCAGGAAGGCAATTACGGGGGTAGTGGGGAGTTTGATATCACTTTGCTAGAGGCCCGTTTGATGGAGGACTTAAAGTTACCGTCTGCCTCGGTTCGATTGGCGGGAGATTTCGAATATGACCGGCGGACGGAGAGTTTCTCTTTGAAGGATGCGAGCCTGCTCTTTCCTGAATATCGGAACGACCCGGTACAGATTCCTACTTTCTCGTGCAGACCGGGCTCGGTGGCAGTTCAAGCAGCTGGTGGGGTGCTCGATCTCAGAGGGGTTTTAGCCCAAACACAGAATTTACTTTTTTCCCCTTCGGATCCGAAAAAAGCGTCGGTAAAAAAAGAGGGCACACGGATGGATATCTCCGTGGATTTAGCCCAGATTGTTGTGGATGAGGCGAGTGTGGGACCAGTTAAAGTCCCACGATTTCGTTGGGGTCCAGAGGGCATTCTACTTGAGCCTTCCACCGTTCAGGTGAAGGGAGGATCCATCAGTGCCGCGGTGGTATCCTCCGGTTCGGGTCAACCCGTGCAGGCGAGAGTGGCGATGAGTAAATTTCCGCTGGGGGCGATCCTGGGGAGTATGATTGCAGATGCGAAGGGCCCGATTGGAGGGTGGATTGACCTTTCGCTCTCAGGTCAATCGAGTGGTTCGAGGATAGAGGACTTGCGTCGATCTCTGAGAGGGCAAGGTAGCTTTCGGCTTTATCAGGCTCACTTAGAGCGATTGCCATCAATGGCGAAAGCCTTGCAAAGTGCGGGTGCGCTTCTGGGCTCGACTTTTATCGCAGGGAGTCAGATCAACGATATCGGTGCCAACTTCACTTTGGAGGGAGAAAAAATTAACCTACCCAGTTTGCAGGTAACGGGAACGGCGTTGAGTGCCAATTTAAATGGTTGGCTGAACTGGTTTGCGCAAACTCTGGATTGCAAGTTGCGTTTTGCCCTGACGAAAGAGGCGATGCAGAGTAGTGGTCAGCTGCAAGGATCGATGACCCAGTTGATCGGGAAGAGCAATGACTACTACACGAAGATTCCAGGGGACGCTCGGATCAGTGGGACGATTAGTGATCCGAAAGTGGAGATGGATATTGGAAAAATGTTGATGGAAGGGGGGATTAATCTGCTTCTGAACTCGCCCAATGGAATTTTGCAGGGAGCGAACGGAGCGAGCGGGGGTGCGACTGCGCCGGTAACGGCTCCGATTCAGAGCGCGCTGAAAATCTTTGGGTTTTGAGTTCACCAGACTTTCTCTTTAGGATCCCATGATGCGTAGTATGACCGGTTTTGGTTCGGTCCAGATCCCGACTCAGCATGCCCGGATTCGGATCGAAGTCTCTTCCGTGAATAAACGGGGGTTGGAAGTGATTGTGTTTACTCCGGGGGAGTTGACGCGGTTAGAGCGACAAATCCGGGAGGAAGTGGCGGGAGCCGTGGCCCGCGGGAAGGTGACAGTCGCCGTGATGATCGAGTCATCCCCCACGCAGAACGTTCGGAGTTTAGATTTGGAGAAGGCAGCGAGTTATGCAGCGCAGCTGCGAACTGCGGGAAAAAGACTTGGCGTAAGTAGTGGGCCTACTTGGTCTGATCTTCTTGGGTTACCAGGAGTGGTGGTAAGCACCCAGCTTTCGACTCCGCCTTCGGAGGATCGAAAAATCGTGGTGGGAGTGCGTGCGGCTATCGGAAAGATGGTGGATTCGAGGGAGAGGGAAGGGCGGCATATGGTGGCAATTCTTCGCGCGCATCTAAAGAAGATGGAGGGAGTTCGGGGTAAGATGGAGAAAGCGGCGGGATGTATGCGGCGCAAGCAAGGGGAGAGGCTTTGTGCTCGGTTACGTGAATTGGCGGGAGAAGCTGGGGTGGCTCTGGAGCCTGATCGGGTGGTGCGGGAGACGGCGACGGCGGCGGATCGTGGGGACGTTACGGAAGAGTTGAATCGGATTCGGGCCCATTTGGTTGAAGCGAATAGCTTAGTCTCAACCCAAGCCCCTGGTGGGCGAACCTTGGAATTTCTGATTCAGGAGATTCAGCGGGAGGTAAACACGGTCGGTTCAAAATCAGGGGAGTTGGAGTTAACTCGCCTGGCGATAGATTTTAAGTCGGAACTTGAAAAACTCAGAGAACAGGCGGCTAATCTTGAATAATTTCACTCGTTCAGGAATTCTTTTTGTGGTTTCTGCTCCTTCTGGGACGGGAAAGACCACCTTGTGTACAAATGTCAGGCAAACGCCGGATTTGATTTATTCGGTTAGTGTGACGACTCGACCGAAGCGTCCCGGGGAAAAGGATGGGGCCGACTATTTTTTTCAATCGAAAGCAGAATTTGAGAAGAAGCTGAAGGAGGGTGGGATGCTGGAGTATGCAGATGTTTACGGTCACTACTACGGCACTCCAAAAGAGCCGGTGTTGCAGCATTTGGCAGAGGGGCGGGATGTGCTGCTGGATATTGATGTGCAGGGTGCGCGGCAGATTCGAGAATCCAAGGATCCGCAGATTAAGGCCTCGTTGGCGGATATATTTATTATGCCTCCGGATTTGGAGGAGTTGCGGCGGAGGTTGGAGGGGCGGGGAACGGAGAATGCGAAACAAATTGCCACACGAATTGCGGCGGCGGATGCGGAGATGGCCGATTGGAAAAGTTATCGTTACACGATTCTGAGTAGCTCCATGGAGGAGGACTTGATTAAATTCCGGGCGATTATTCGGGCGGAGCGTTACCTCAGTCGCAGATTAAATTTACAAAATGGCAGCTAAAAACATCCCTAAGATTATCCTGGGAGTGACAGGCTCGATCGCGGCATTTCGGGCGGCGGATCTGGCAAGCGCCATGGTGCAGGAGGGCTGGGAGGTTCACGCGATCCTGACAGCAGACGGGGCCCGCTTTTTGACTCCTTTGACCTTGGCCGCTTTAACGCATCGTCCAGTGCACACTTCACTTTGGGAAGAGGGGGAAGGGGGTCGAATGAGCCATTTGGATCTGGCGGGTTCGGCGGATGTGGTGGTGGTAGCCCCAGCGAGTGCGGATTGCCTTGCGCGGGCGGCGCACGGGATGGCTGGGGATACTTTGGGGGCAGTTTTATTAGCGACGCGAGCCCCTTTGCTTTTTGCTCCTGCGATGAATACTCAGATGTGGCAACATGCTGCAACGGAGGCGAACGTGAAGCTGTTGCAAGGGCGTGGTGCTCTACTAGCGGGACCCTCGGAGGGGAAATTGGCCTGTGGGGAGATTGGTCCTGGGAGGATGGCGCCGGTTGCGGAGATAATCAGTTTGGTAAAAAAAGTCTTAGCGGAGAAAAAATAAGAGGAGATTGATTCACCATGAAAGATCCAAAGTTCAAACCTAAAGCTGATTTTGTCAAAAAAGCGACCTTTCCGAGTTTAGCTCGATACAAGGCGATGCATCGGGAATCGATTACCCAGCCGGATAAATTTTGGGGTCGTTTAGGAAAAGAGGAGTTGGACTGGTTTACCGAGCCAACGAAGGTTTTGCAGTGGAAGGAACCGTTTGCGAAGTGGTTTGGTGGGGGAAGGTTGAACTTAAGTTATAATTGTTTGGATCGTCATTGTCAGGGAGTTCGGCGCAATAAAGCGGCGATTATCTTTGAAGGGGAGCCTGGAGACGTCCGGGTGATTACTTATCAGCAGTTGCACGATGAGGTTTGCCGTTTCGCCAATGCGCTAAAGGGCGAAGGGGTGAAGCCGGGCGATCGGGTGATGATTTATCTGCCGATGATTCCTGAGGCGGCAATTGCTATGCTGGCCTGTGCAAGAATTGGGGCGGTGCACAGTGTGGTCTTTGGTGGGTTCAGTGCAGAGTCATTGAAAGATAGAATTCGCGATTGTGGAGCGACCTTGGTGATTACGGCCGATGGTGGTTATCGGCGTGGGCAAGTAGTACAGCTCAAGCCGAATGTTGATCAGGCGGTGGCGGCCTGTCCTGAGGTACGGAGGGTGATTGTCTGCAAGAGAACGGGGACGGTTGAGAAATTAAATGAAATTGATCGCTGGTGGCATGAGTTGGTGGTGCATCAACCTACGGACTGCGCGCCGGAAAAGTTGGAGAGTGAACATCCTCTTTTTATTCTCTACACCAGCGGAAGCACGGGAAAGCCGAAAGGAATTTTACATACGACGGCGGGTTATCTACTGGGGGCTCATTTGAGCACCAAGTTGGTATTTGATCTGAAGGAGACGGACTTGTTTTGGTGTACGGCGGATGTCGGTTGGGTGACGGGGCACAGCTATACGGTGTATGGGGCTTTGAGTAATGGGGCAACGACGCTGATGTATGAAGGGGCGCCCAATCAACCTGAGCCTGATCGGTTTTGGCAGATTATCGCCAAGCATCGGGTAACTATTTTCTACACCGCGCCAACGGCGATTCGGGCATTTATTCGATGGGGAGATCATTGGGTGCAAAAGCACAATCTTTCCTCGCTACGGCTTTTGGGCTCGGTCGGTGAGCCAATTAATCCTGAGGCATGGATGTGGTATCACCGAGTGATCGGGGGCGGACGGTGTCCGATTGTCGACACTTGGTGGCAGACGGAAACGGGGACGCATATGATTACGACTTTGCCTGGGGCGAATTTCACAAAACCGGGATCGGCAGGAGTGCCATTCTTTGGGGTGGATGTAGCGGTGGTAGACGATCAGGGTAAGGAGGTGAAGGCGGGGGTGCAGGGGAAGTTAGTCATTCGTAAGCCGTGGCCCTCGATGTTGCGTTCAATTCATGGAGATGCAGAAAGGTATGCGAAGACGTACTGGAGTGAGGTGCCTGGGAGCTACTTTACGGGGGATGGTGCGAAAAAAGATAAGGATGGTTATTTTTGGATTTCTGGGCGGATGGATGACGTGCTGAATGTTTCAGGGCATCGACTGGGGACGGCGGAAGTGGAGAGTGCTTTGGTGACACATCCTGCAGTGGCGGAGGCGGCGGTGGTAGGTCGTCCAGATGATCTGAAGGGGCAGGCGATCGTGGCTTTTGTCACGCTGAAGACGGGGCAAAAATCGGGCCCTGAATTAGTGAAGGCCTTGCGAGATACGGTAAGCCGAGAGATTGGTCCGATTGCCAAGCCTGACCAGATTCGCTTTACGGATTCGTTGCCCAAGACCCGCAGTGGAAAGATTATGCGGCGTTTGCTGAAAGAGGTAGCGGCTGGGGGGGCGGTGAAGGGGGATGTGACCACTTTGGAGGATTTGAACGTGTTGGCCTCCTTGCAATCTTCTGCCACGGAGGAGGGGTAAGCGATGTCGTGGCGTCTGCCAATTGCGGAAACGGGTCTTTTGGTGGTCGATGTGCAAGAGAAGTTGGTTGCGGTAATTCAGGAACCTACTGACTGGCTGGCGAGGTTAGAAATTCTGGTGGCGGGAGCGCATCTCTTGGGGTTACCGATTGAGTTGACGGAGCAGGTGCCCGCGAAGTTGGGAAAAACTGTGTCGGCGATTTTGAAAGTTGCCGGAAGTGGGCGTAAGGCAATGGCCAAGACCCACTTTTCGGCGGCGGAGGCAGGAAGGAAGCTGGGGAGAAGGAGAATTTTGGTGGCAGGGTGTGAGGCGCACGTCTGTATTCGGCAAACGGTCTATGATTTGAGGTTGAAGGAGTTAACTCCCGTGGTGGTGGCCGATGCGGTGGGTTCCAGGCGTGGACGGGATCGGGAGATGGCACTCGCGGAGATGAGGGCGGACGGGGTGGTGATCAGCACAGTAGAAGCGGTTCTCTTTGAAATGATGGAAAGCGCGGATCATCCCCAGTTTCGGGAGATCCAGGCTTTGATCAAGTAGTAGTCCTTGGCGGGCGTGAAACTGCTTGTGGATAGACAAAAGTAATGAGGTTTTGATTCTGCTAGCTCTTCAGGAAGGCGAAGCACACCCTTTACCCTTATGGAACCTGTCGCGGATCTGCAGCCAAGGTGGCCGGTGACAATCTCGGTCGTTCCCCGTGTCCCTGAAGGGTTAGAATCTCTGCGTAACTTGGCTTTTAATCTTTGGTGGAGTTGGAATTACGATGCGCTGGATCTTTTTAAAGAGTTGGACCCAGAGTTGTGGGAGTCGTGTGGGCATAGCCCAATCAAAATGTTGCGTCTGGTCAAGCAGGCTAAGCTAGAAGCGGCGGCAAAGGATAAGTCGTACCGAGATCAGGTGGAGAAGATGCATGATCGGCTGAAGGCTTATTTGGAAAGAAAAGACACTTGGTTTACAAAGAATCTTCCTCAAGAAAAAAAAGATAATCCTTTCGTTGCCTATTTCTCAGCGGAATTTGGCTTTCACGAGTCGTTGCCTAACTATTCGGGTGGTTTAGGCATTCTTGCGGGAGATCACTGTAAATCGGCTAGTGATTTGGGTTTGCCCTTTGTGGCGGTGGGGTTGCTGTATCGTTTCGGCTATTTTTTCCAGAAGATTAATCGGGAAGGGTGGCAGGAAGCCTCAGCGGTAGATAATGTATTCCAAGATTTGCCAGTACGTGAGGCGTTGGCGGAGGATGGGAAAAGTCCCATTGTGGTGGAGTTGGATTTGCCTGGAAGAAAAGTAAAAGCCAAGGCTTGGGAGGTGCGCATTGGGCTGACGCGGCTTTTTCTTCTGGATACGGATCTTCTGGAGAACTCGATCGATGATCGGCGAATTACCTATCAGTTGTACGGGGGAGATCACGAGATGCGCTTGCGGCAGGAGATAGTTTTAGGAATCGGCGGAGTCAAGGCTTTGGCGGCGATGGGATTAAATCCTTCGGTTTTTCACATGAATGAAGGGCACGCCGCCTTTCTTGGGTTGGAGAGGATTCGGCGATTAATTGTCGAGGAAAAGCTTAGCTTTATTGAAGCGCTCCAGTTTGTGGCGGCGAGCGGGGTATTTACAACGCACACGCCCGTTCCAGCAGGAAACGACGCCTTCAGTCCTGCACTGATGGAGGAGTATTTCGGTCGTTATCTGCAGGAGTGTAAGATTGGTTTGGCGGATCTGCTTAAGCTGGGGCGTCCCTGGGCTTTCACGGAGGAGGAGCCTTTTAGTATGACGATTTTGGCTCTGCGCCTCTCACGGCAGGCGAATGGAGTGAGTGCGATTCACGGAAAGGTCTCCCGCGGAATGTGGCAGAACGTGTGGCCAGGAGTACCGAAACCAGAGATTCCGATTCGGCATGTTACGAATGGGATTCATACGATGACTTGGATGGCGCCGGAGATTCGGGCGCTTCTAGAGAAGCAGGGAGGTCCGATGACCGAGGAGGACCTAGCCAAGGCAGAGGAGTGGAAGAAGCGGGTTGCTTTTAAAGACAAAGAGTATTGGACGACCCATCAGAAGTTGAAGTTGCAGTTGTTAAATTTTGTTCGGGACAAGGCGAGAGCCCAACGCCTAAGAAATGGGGCGACCCCTGGTGAGATCCGGGCGACGGATCAACTATTTGACCCTAAGGCCTTGACGATTGGTTTTGCACGGCGTTTTGCGACCTACAAGCGGGCGGCGCTGCTTTTCCGTGATCTGGATAAGTTGGCGGAGATCGTCAATGACTCAGAGCGCCCAGTGCAGTTTCTCTTTGCGGGCAAATCTCATCCAGCGGATGAAGGGGGCAAAAAGCTGATCCAGCAGATCGTGCAGATTGCCGCCATGCCCCAGTTTAAGAACCGGATCTTGTTTGTGGAGAATTACGACTTTAATGTGGCCCGTTTTCTTTATCATGGCTGTGATGTTTGGTTGAATAACCCGACTCGTCCGCTGGAAGCGAGTGGAACCAGCGGGGAGAAGGTGATCACTAACGGTTGTTTAAACTTTAGCGTGCGGGATGGGTGGTGGGATGAGGCCTATGACGGTACGAACGGCTGGGCGATTGGAGACGACACCTTCCGATTGGAGCCTGAGGTGCAGGATGAGTTCGATGCTTTCTCGATTTACGAAATTCTGCGTCGCGAGATTGTCCCTCTCTATTATGACCAGGATGCTGAGGGGGTGCCGAAGCGTTGGATTGAGAGAGTGCGTCGTAGTTTAATGACGATCGGTCCTGTTTATAATACCTCGAGGATGGTGGCAGACTACGCAGGGGTGTTTTACCGAAAGGCGTCGGAGAAAGGTCGAATGTTTGCGGAGAACAAGTGGGCAAAGTCGAAAGAGCTAGCAGTTTGGAAAGAAAAAGTTCGGCAAGCATGGCCAGAAGTGCGGGCGAATGCGGTCACCTGGAATGGTCCGACACGGACTACGGTGAGCGTGGGGGATACGGTTCCGGTGACAACTAATGTATTTCTGGGAGCCTTGCAAGGTGGGGAGGTAGCGGTGGAGGCCTATTTGAAGGCGATCGAGCCAGGGGGTATTTCCAAAGTGGTTCCGTTGGAAGCAACGGGTGGGGTAGTGAATGGATGGCAAAGTTATGCGGGGCGTGTTTCGGTAGAGGATTCGGGCAACTTCAATTTCAATGTGAGAGTGAGACCTTCCCATCCTTCTTTGACTCAGGCGCACGAACTTCGTTTGATCACTTGGGCTGATTGATCTGGTGGTTTTGATCCGCACGGGTTGTGGAATTTGTACACAGCGTAAAGGCATGGCTGGTAGAGCAATAAGAATACGCCCGAAGGTTTGACCCTTTTTTCAAAATCGCTAAGGTTATTGGCTATGTCGACGTCAGAAGTTCAAACCAGCTATGCCAAAGGATCCAAGCCTGAGTTAGTCGGGATTGATCATGCTGAGGTTGATTTGGGTCGCTTGCGTAAAACGGTTGAGGCTTCGCGGGATTATCTCCTCGGATTACAAAAACCTGAAGGCTACTGGGTAGGGGAGTTGATCGTGGATACCACGGTGATCTGTGATTACCACTTATTGATGTATTTGCGGGGGAAGATTGATCGGGTGAAGGAAGCCAAGATCGTGCGGAATATTTTGCAACGGCAGTTGCCTGACGGTGGGTGGCCAATTTATTTCGGAGGTCCGAGTAATGTGACCGCCACGGTGAAATGTTATTTCAGTTTGAAGCTGGCTGGCTTTACTCCCGATGAGCCAGAAATGAAAAGAGCTCGGGCGACGGCGCTTCGGTTGGGCGGTATTCCGCGAACGAACACTTATTGCAAATTATACTTGGCGATGCTGGGGCAGTACCCCTGGAAGTATTTACCCAACATTCCCCCCGAGATTTTGCTTCTACCAAATTGGGCGCCTTTCAACATTTTTGAGATGAGTTCTTGGACTCGGGCAATTGTGGTGACGCTTTCGGTGATACGAAGTTTCCGTCCTACGACCCATCTGCCCCCCGAAAAGCAGTTGCACGAGCTTTATCCCTATGGGGTTGAGGGAGGGCCTTTTCTGCATCCGGTGGAGAGCCGCTTCTTCTCGATGAAAAACTTCTTTGTCCGAGTGAATGATCTCTTGGGGTTTTTGGAAGGGCTTTCGTGGAAACCTTTTCGGAAGCGTGCTTTGCAAGTCGCGGAACGGTGGATCCTTGATCGGACAGGGCCCGAATCAGAGGGTTTAGCGGCTATCTTTCCTTCGATGATGAACACGATTCTGGCTTTTCAGTGTTTGGGCTACTCGGACGAGCATCCCGCGATGCGTAAGGCGACGCGGGATTTGGAGGCACTGGAGGTTGATGACTCCGAAAATAGTGATTTTCGAATTCAGCCTTGTCTTAGTCCAGTTTGGGATACGGCAATTACGATGACGGCGCTCTCGGCGGCTGGAGTGAAGCCGGATGCTCCCGCGATGACTTTGGGGGCTGATTGGCTGTTGTCTAAGGAAGTGAAGATGCGTGGGGATTGGGCGGTGAAGAATCCGACGAAGGTGACCGGCGGGTGGGCTTTTGAATTTGCCAATGATTGGTATCCCGACATTGACGATACGGCCAAAGTTCTGCTGGGTCTGCGACAGGCTCGGGCGAGTGACCCAGCCCAGCAGAAGGGGGCGACCGAGCGTGGACTGGCTTGGGCTCGTAGTTTTCAGTGTGATAACGGGGGGTACGGAGCCTTTGACAAGAACGTGAATAAGGAGTGGCTGGAGGATGTGCCTTTTGCCGATCATAACGCAATTTTGGATCCACCCTGCGCCGATATCACGGGTCGTCTTTTAGAGACGATGGGTAAATGTGGGGTAAGTAAAAAAGATCCACAGATTGCGCGGGCCCTCCGGTTTTTACGGGAGACGCAAGAAGAAGATGGATCTTGGTATGGGCGTTGGGGAGTAAACTTTATTTATGGAACGTGGCAAGTGCTGCGTGGTCTGCAGGCAATCGGTTACGATATGAACGAGCACTGGGTCATTCGTGGGCGGGACTGGCTGGAGTGTGCGCAGAATCCTGACGGGGGTTGGGGTGAGAGCTGTGGTTCATATGATGACACTCGCTTAAAAGGGCGCGGAATCAGTACGGCTTCGCAAACGGGTTGGGGACTGATGGGGTTGTTGGCTTGCGGGGATTTACAAAGGCCCAGCCTAAGGCGGGCGGTTCGTTACCTGATGGAAACTCAACAAAAAGATGGAAGCTGGGAAGAGAAGTACAGCACGGGAACAGGTTTCCCCTGCGTTTTTTATCTGCGTTATGATATGTATCGAAATAACTGGCCACTGCTTGCTCTTGGGGAGTACCAGGAATTGTTGAAGTCGTCTGGTGGGCATTAGCCCCTTGATGGGTTCGGGTTAAAGGCAAAGAAACCGCCTCGATGATTACGGATTCAGCTTTGCCCGTTGGAATCCTTTTTCCGATGGAGTTTGAGGCAGAACTTATTTGGAGAAAGATGCGCGGAGCTTCGAGGATGGAGGAAGGTTTAGAAACTAAGCGTGGGGTGTGGTCGAACACGCCGATAGTCTCGGCCCGAACGGGTATGGGGCATGCGGGGTTAACTGAGAAGGTGGGGAGCTGGTTAAAGAAGAATCCGTGCCGTGCGGTGATATTGGCGGGATTGGCGGGGGCCTTGGATCCGGCTTGGGAAGAGGGTGATCTAACCTCTTTTCGATCGGAGGAGTGGGATGAGTTTCATCAGTGGAGCAAGATGCATCCCAAAGTGCGGCCTGGGAAATGGCACACAGCGCGGGAGATCATTGCGACTGGGGAGGCGAAGATTGCTTTAGGAAAGCGAACGGGGTGTGGGATCGTGGAGATGGAGTGGGATTATGTGGCGAAGGCGTGTTACGAACAGGGGGTTCCACTGGTGGGGTTGCGAGGGGTAAGTGATCGTGCGGACAAACTGTTGCCTGCGGATCTTTTCCTTCTTGGGTGCGATGCGGTGACAGGAAAAAGCACTCCGATGAAAATTGCGTTACATTTGGCGGTTCGGCCTTGGCGCCTGATCGAGCTTCTGCCAGCGGTATCAGGTTGCACCCATGCGCGGAACGAGGTGAGCAGAGCGTTGAAGGATTTTTTGGATGGGTTGAGTGGGCAGTAGGCCATATCTGACTCAGAGTTAGGCTGGGTTAGTTTCACCAGCCAAAGCGGCAGAAAACTGGCCCGTAAATACCTTCTGGGCGACAACATACGAGGCCTAGGACCCCTTGGAATTGGGGTTAGCTTATAGATTTACCCGACGACTTCGGCGGCTTGAAAGCCTGAGACTGTGGCACCCTCAATGGTGGCGGGCAGGCACGTTTCGATCCAATCCCCAGCTAAAAATAGGTTTTCTACGGTGGTAACGGCTCCAGGTCTAGCGAGGGGCTTGCCGCGTTCCCCATGGAAGGTGGCGTCGCGAGATTTGTAGACGAGGTGGTGGGTAACTACGGCAGAACGACTTTCGGGCAGAAGACGATGAATTTCGTGGAGGATAAGTTCGACCAGTTCTTTTCCGGTTTGATCGATAAGTTCGCCGACCGCACTGATGACGGCGGCGTAAAGGTGGCCTTTGGCGCCTGAGGGAAGAGTGGAGGTGCGATCAAAAACCCAGTGAAGAGGGGAATCAAGAAAACCGGTGATAAGATCTGCGGTCAGGGGTCGATCTGTCCAAAGATGAACGCCGAGGATGGGTCCTGGCAAAAGAGAGCGGGCCAGAGTGGTGGCATGATCGGAAGCTGGAAGAAGTTTTGCCGCGGCAGTCCAAGGTACGGCCAAGACCACCTGATCGAAAAACCGCTCCTCCCCGTTCTTGAGGATGATGGAGGTGACACGATGGTTGGATTCGTCGTAGCGCAGGGATTCGATGGGTTGAGCCAGGTGGAGTTGGCCACTGGTGGCCTGAAGAAATGCCCCTAACTCAGGATGGATTAAGTTGGAGAGGCCATGTTTGTCGAAATAAATGGCGGCGTCTTTGGCTGAGGCAAAGAGAGCTCGGCGGGTGACTTCCCAGAACAGTTTGGCATCGGCGTTCTGGGTGGGTGCATTGAGGGCAGCGAGGCAGAAGGGCTCCCAAAGTGCACGAATCGAGCCGGGGGTTTGCGCTAAACGTTCCAGCCAAGTCTGGGTGTCTTCGCCTGGCTTGGGGGGCTGGCGATTGGCGCGGCGGGGGAAGTTAAGGATAGCCCAGCGATCGGCATGGTTGACTTCACGAAAGCCGAAAAGACCAAGGAGAAGATGAAAGGGTGGCGGCAGGGAAGAGGAGCGAAGAATAGAACGACCCTTTTGGGCGCTGACAAACGAGAGATCGAGGCGCTGGTGCTTTTCGAGGCGGTCATCATTGCCGAGGGCTTCGATGAGCTCGAGGGTGCGGTGATAGCATCCCATGAGAATGTGTTGGCCATTGTCCAGAGTGGTTTCGGTTTTTGCTTCTCGATAGCTATGGGCACGACCACCGAGATATGGCTTCGCTTCAAAAAGTTCCACGGAATGGCCTGCTTGGGTTAGGCGGTAGGCTGCGGCACAACCGGCAAAACCGCCGCCGATAACGGCAATTTTGGAGGGTAACCGTCGAGAAAGAATGGGTTTTCCTAGGCGGTTTCGTTCTCGGCGCAAAGCTTTCAGTTTTTCCCAACGCGAAAGTTTTACGGGGCCACGAAGGACTTCGAAGTTGCGACTGCGGATCTTTTCCAGGAGATCGCGGTAGACTCCGGTCATGAGGAGGGCGGCGGAGAGGTGGGGGCGGTCCGAGGGAGGAATGAGACGATCAGCTTTTTCGAAATAGTGGCGGGCGCGAAAGTATTGCAGACGAAGAAGGCGACGCATACCCGGGGTGGGATGAGACTTGCGAAAATCTTCTTCGGTCACGGCAAAAGCTCTGCACTCCTCTTGGGGAAGATAGATGCGGCCGTAGGTTTTGAGGTCGTGGGAAACATCGCGCAAGATATTGGTTAACTGAAAAGCGAGGCCCAAGGCGACGGCGTAGTCGGTGGCGGCCCTAGTTTGGCAGGTGAAAATATTAATAGAAACAAGGCCAACGGCGGAAGCCACTCGGTAGCAGTATTTCTCAAGGTCTTGGAAGGTTTCATATCGGTTCTTGGTCAGATCCATCTCAACTCCGGCGATAATCTCGAGGAGCGGTTCGGGAGGGATTAAGTATTGGCGGACGACGGGTGCTAACTCTTGGGCGAGAGGCTGGATGGGCTTCCCGCGGTAAATAGCTTTGATATCTTCCCGCCAGAGTTGAAGTTTGGCCTGACGCTCTGGAAGAGGGCGGGTGGTTTCATCAGCAATATCGTCGACGGTCCGGCAAAAGGCATAAAAGGATGACATGGCCTGCCGCTGTTCTCGCGGTAGACAGATAAAAGAAAGGGCGAGATTCGAACCGCTTTTTCGAGTGATTCGTTCCCCAGTGCCGAGAGGAGGAAGTGGAGTGCTCATCCGCCAAAGAAGGCCTGGATCGCCAAACGGATGAAATCGAGTTTCTTGACGATGGGTCGATGGGTAAGGGTGTCGTAGTTCTGCCGTTCGATCTTGCGGAGAATCTCGGTTCCCCCAAGCCAAGTGAGACGGATCTCCCAAGAGAGAGGGCGTTTTAGTCGATGAGTGAGTGGTTCGCCTTGATGGAAAAACTCCCAAGCGCGCTCTGACTGGTAGCGAAGAAGATTACAAAAATTGGGAGTGATTTTTCCTGCGAAGAGGTCCTGTTCGGTCACACCGAATCTCGGGAGATCATCGAGAGGAAGGTAAATGCGGTCCTTACCGAGATCGACAGAGACGTCCTGCCAAAAATTGGCTAATTGGAGCGCGGTACAGATGTGGTCGGAGAGTTGGGCTAGTTCGCCGCTTCGTTCTCCATGGATTAGGAGGACAAGGCGGCCGATAGGGTTGGCGCTACGACGGCAGTAGTCGAGGACGTCGGAGAAGCTTTGATAACGGCGTTGGACAATGTCTTGCTCGAAAGCGCTGAGCAGGTCGGAAAAAAGCGATTCGGGGAGATTGAGTTCGGCCTGAGTTTTCTGGAGTGGGGCAAAGATCCAAGCGTAGGTGGGGTCGTAGGGAAGGCCTTTTTGGGCGTTCTGCCAAGCTTGACGGTATTGGCGGAAGATATGGAGGCGCTGGGCTTCGCTGGGGGCGGATTGGAGAGGGGACTTGTGGCGAGGATCGGCATAACCTTCGTCGGCGAGATCGTCGGCGACGCGGGCGAAGGCATAGACAGCGTGGACATGGTGGCGAAGTTTTTTGGGGACGAGGCGTCCAACTGGAAAGTTCTCGTAATGGGTTTGGGCCAACTGAGTGCAGGCCGCATAGGGGTTAAGCACAGAGGGCGGGGTTTGGGTGAGTGGGGGAACAGTGCTCTGAAGCATCGAAAAATAATTACAGAAAGGAGGGCGTGAGGCGAGACGACAAGTGGCCTTGACCCTAAAGCGAAAGAGTATACATATGTGTAATGAAGCAGGCCAAAGGTTCCGCAGAAAAGATCATTGGTTTCATCCGCTCGGCTTCGCGTCGATACCAGCGTCCCCCGACGATTCGAGAAATTCAGGCTGCCTTGGGATTTAAAAGTCCGCGGGCGGTGACCTATTTTCTCGAAAAACTTGAGAAAGCGAGGCGGGTGGTTCGGCGGGGGCGTTCGAGAGGGATTTTCCTGGTTGGGGAGGAGCGGGGGGAGGAGATGGCGGGAGTTGGCTTGCCCTTCTTTTCCGCGATTCCAGCAGGGCGGGGAGATGTGGCGGATGGAGTTCCGGAGAAGCATTTGCAGATTGAGCCTAGTCTTTTCGGGTTACGGAAAGCGGGGAATGCCTTTGTGGTGAAAGTGCGTGGACGAAGTATGGAAGGAGCGGGAATTCGGGATGGGGATTTGGCAGTCTTGGAGAAGCGGGAAGCGAAAGCTGGGGAAGTGGTGGCAGCGTTGTTCGATGGTGAAGTGACATTAAAGCGCTTGATGGGAACGGGGAGGAACTTATTCCTTCAATCTGAAAATCCTGATTATCCCGATCTGCGGCCACGGCAAGAGATGGAGATTCAGGGGGTGCTGGTGGGTCTAGTTCGTCGTTGGCAGAGCTGAACAACTCAGAAAAAAATCTGGTCGAAAGGGATGGGGTAAGGCCACGATCAAGGATGCGTTATCTATCGGGAATTCAGCCCACAGGAAGGCTTCATTTGGGAAACTATTTTGGGATGATACGTTCTGCAGTGGAGATGCAGAATCAGGGAGAGGCCTATTATTTCTTGGCGGATTACCATGCTTTAACGGGGGCGGCGGAGCCTGGGCAACTGCCCTCTTTGGTCCAAGAGACATTTTTAGATTTGCTGGCTTGTGGGGTGGATCCAACAAAGGCGGTGGTTTTTCGCCAAAGTGCAGTGCCTGAGGTTCACGAGTTGGCTTGGTATCTTTCGACGGTGACCCCAATGGGGCTACTGGAGAGGTGTCACAGCTATAAAGATAAGGTGAACCGTGGGTTAGCGGCTTCGCATGGTCTTTTTGCTTACCCTGTGCTGATGGCAGCGGACATTCTGATGTACGATGCGGATCGGGTTCCAGTAGGGCAGGATCAGAAACAGCACCTCGAGGTGGCGCGGGATATTGCAGGAAAATTTAACGAGAAGTACGGGCAGGTTTGGAAGTTGCCCGAGTCGGTCATTCGGGAGGATGCGGGGGTGGTGCCAGGGGTGGACGGACAGAAAATGAGTAAATCGTACGGGAACACTTTGGAAATATTTGCTCCAGAAAAAGATCTGCGAAAAAAAATTATGGGAATCAAAACCGATTCCACCCCAGTGGAGGCACCGAAGGAGGTGGAGGGAAGCACGCTCTGGGGATTGGCGCGGCTCTTAGGTAGGGAGGACGAGAGGGTGGAATATCGCGGCTTGTTAGAAAAAGGTGGGGTGGGGTATGGGGATTTAAAAAAGAAACTGGCTGATCTTGTTTTGCAGGAGTTTGCGGGGATGCGGAAAAGGCGGGAGGAGTTGGCCGCCGATCCTGCACAACTCGCACGTTGGATGGCGCAAGGTGCAGAAAAAGCGCGGGGTAGTGCGATGGGAGTTTTGGCTCGCGTTCGTGCGGCGGTGGGGACGACCTGATGATTCCGATGTTGGAGTTGCCTGGGGGGGAAGCTTTGCGCGTGGAGTTGAGCGCTTTCACAGGTCCACTGGATCTGCTCCTCCATTTGATCAAAGAGCAGGAGATGGATATTTATGACATCCGGCTGGAGAAGTTAACCGAGCAGTATCTCAGTCGTTTGGACAAGATGAGGGAAGAGAACCTTTCGGTGGCGGGAGAATTTTTGGTGATGGCAGCTACGCTGGTTTATTTGAAAAGTCGTTCCCTTTTGCCCGTGCAAGATCGTCTGCCGGAAGATGTCGAAGATGAAGATCCTAAGTGGGAGCTGATTCGGCAGTTGATTGAGTATCGTAAATTTAAGGAGGCGGCAGGGCAGTTGGGTGATCGCGAGGCGCTCCACTCGCGCATCTTTGGGCGGACGCCTGAACGGGTGGTTGCTCCTGCGGCTTTGCAAGGACCAGGGCAGGTTTCGATGTTTGATTTGGTCTGGGCTTTTCAAAAAATCCTTCGAAATGTGGAGGATCGTGCTCGAGCGGGTCGATTCCAAGATGAGGAGTTTACCGTAGGGCAAAAAATCGAATTTCTGCTGGATCGAATGAATCCCGGAGAAGAGGTACTCTTTGAGGATCTCTTCCAGACGGCATCTTCGCGGGGGGAGGTGGTGGTCACTTTCTTGGCTTTATTGGAGTTGATCCGACTGCAGCAGTTGGCGGCGTGGCAGGAGGGGCCCTTGATGCCAATTCGGATTCGGAGGGCAGCAGAACCCATTTTGGAAAACATACCCTTGAGTGTTTCTGAAGGAGTTCCCCAGATTCCTGGGGAAGGTGCTGGCCAATCGCCCGACCTTTCCGCAGGTTAAAGGGTAACGATTATGGAATGGGCACGAGTATTGGAAGCGCTGTTATTTGCGGCGAGTGAACCGATGGAACCGGCGCGTCTGACCACGCTGTTGCGGGATGGACCGGACGGGGGCCAAGGGTGGCCTGAGATTAAAGAAGAGGAGTTGCGGGAGGAGTTGGCCCAGCTTTCGGAGCGGTTAGCCCCACGGGGTTTAATTCTGCGTGAAGTGGCGGGTGGATTTCGGATTGGCACGGCCCCTGATTTGTCGGGTTGGGTGGCTAAACTCAAAGGAGTGGTCCGTCCTCCGCGGTTGAGTCCTCCCTCTTTAGAAACCATGGCGGTGATTGCTTATCGCCAACCGATTTCCAGAGCGGAGATCGAGGCGGTGCGTGGGGTCGATTGCAGTGGCACGTTAGATACCTTGGTCGAGCGCGGAATTATTCGGATTTCCGGACGGAGTGAGGCTCCTGGGCGCCCGATTTTGTACGGAACAACGCCTCTTTTCTTGGAGCATTTTGGATTGCGGGATTTGGATGAACTTCCTAATTCGGAAGAGTTGCGCCGAGTTAAACTGCCTGTCCCGGCAGATCCGGCGGGTCCCCAACAGAAGGAGTTGCTGCATGAAGCTGTCGAGCCTGCGTCATAAAGTAGATCGATTGGACGACCAGTTGGTCCGTCTGCTTGAGCAGAGGTCGAAGGTGGCGCATGAAATCGGCAGGCAAAAGATCAAAGCAGGGCATTCTGTTTTAGCCCCAGCGCGGGAGGCTATGCTTTTTCGTCGTCTGGAAGGAAAGTTGAAGGATAAGGGGGCTTTGAATCTGGCTAGCCTGCGTACCATTTATCGAGAGATCCTTTCCAGTGCGCGGGAGGTACAAGGAGGAACGAGAGTGGCCTACCTCGGGCCGCAGGCTTCTTACTGCCATCAGGCTGCGCGGGAGAGGTTTGGGGGCAACACGGAGTTAGTTCCTTGCCACAGCATGGCGGAGATATTTTCAGCAGTGGATCGTGGGGAAGTGGATGCGGGGGTAGTGCCAATGGAAAACTCTGGAGAGGGAGCGGTGGGGGCAACGCAAGAGGCATTGATGACGAGTGCGGGCTGGGTTTGTGGCGAGATTTACCTGCCGATTCGACATGCACTTTTGGCCCGTACGGCGAAGGGTCCGCTGCGGGTTCTCTATAGTCACCCCCAAGCCTTGGCGCAGTGTCGACACTGGCTGGCTCTACATCTCCTAGGGATTAAAGTGATCGAGGTTTCGAGCACGGCGGAGGGGGCTCGGCGCGCTTCGCAGGAAAGGGGAGCGGCCGCTTTGGCAAGTTTGTGGGCGGCGAAAATTCATCGGTTGCAAATTCGCAATCGGGAAGTTCAAGACCAGCCTGGGAACAGCACGAGATTTCTCTGGATTGGCCAAGAGCCAGCACCAGCTACGGGCAAGGATAAGACGAGCTTACTCTTCACTTTGCCTCACCGAGCGGGGGCATTGGTGCGAGCTTTAGGAGTCTTTGCGCAGAAGAAATTGAATTTATTAAAAGTGGAGTCGCGGCCTGCACCAGGCAAGCCATGGGAGTACGTCTTTTTCGTAGATGTGCGTGGCCATGCGGATCGACCTGAATTTAAAAAGGCGTTGGCCCGCTTGCAGAAGTTAACTTTGGATTTACGGGTTTTGGGTAGCTATCCGGAAGAGCGCTAAGATGGCTGAGGAGAGTGCGCCCCCACCGCCGGGCGGGGAGGTGGAGGCTGGGAAGAAAAAATTACGTCTTAAAGTTACCCAGGTTAAAGAAAATACCCCGAGGGTTCGCCGAAGGGTAGTCACCGCAATGCCGGCGGCGATTCCTGGGGTGCAAGCGGCTCAGGCGGTGGAAGCGAATCGGGTGGGGGCAGGTCGGATCCTTCTTGATCTTGGGCGGGGCTTGGGCGAATCGATCCGTGGTTGGGACAAAAAAATCTGGGTTTGGGTGGGAGTAGTGGTTGGGGTGATGCTGATTTATGGAAGCTGGACTGAATGGAGGAGGACGGTGGTGCGGGTACGGGTAAATCTGAATGAGATACGATTGGGCGACCGACCCGAGGTTTTGGTTCTTTATGACTTCAGCGAAAGGTTAGCTGGGTTACGTCGCGATTACGGGCGGAGGTTGGCTCCGATTCGTCCCCAAATTCGGGAATTGGAGAGAACTCTTGTTTTAGCGAAGGCGGACGCGGCGGGTACGGCGGAGAAAACCCGAATGGTTGAGGATGTCTTGCACCAAGAGACGGGCAAAGCGAAAGCGGTTTATGATGATTACCGCACCTCGGTGAGTAAATTATGGTTAGAGGAGGCGGGTTCCTTGGATTTGGAGTTTGATGCGTATCGAAAGAAGTTTTTAGAGGAGGTGGAGGTTCGAGCACGTGAGGTGGGGTTATTTTATCATCCGGAAGAGGATGAAGATCTCCAGCAACCTGAGATCGCGGCCAATGAGTACCGTCTGGCCCTTTATCGTGCCCCTCCGAGTATTAAGATGCCTGATCAGTTCGGTTGGATTGAAAGGAAACTGATCGATTGGCGGAAATTTGAAAAGGATTGGAATGCGCGTTACAAGGGATTAGGGGCCAAGGCAAAACAGTTGAGGAGTCCTGCAAGCACAAGCCTAGACGAAAAAAAAGAGCGTGTGGGGATTCAAGCTAAAGAGTTAGAGAAATTTCGTGGGGATGCCCTGGCGATTCAGCAGGAGGTGGCGGGCTATGAGGATCGGTTGAAAGAGTTGCGGGCGAAGGAGGCTTTGGCCAAGGGGCCTTTCGAGGAAGATGTCGCGGCGATTCCTGACGCCTTTCTCTGTCAGCGGATTCCCTTAGACGCAGATATAGCTGAGATCATGGTGAAGGGAAAAATAGCTGAGGCGGCTCCGAATACCTTGCGGGTAGTGATTCGGGGAAAGCGAAATGGGGAAATTGCGTGGGCTATTCTACCCTTCGAGCCATCGCCGCATAAGCGAGTCGAGGTTAGGGTGAAGGATGCTGATTTTCACCCAGTCAGTGACTGGCTGGAAGATTAGGGTTAGTGATAGATCTGGAAGAGGCCCCAAAGAATTTTAGCTGCCCCTAAGGAAACGGCTAGGGTGATTCCTAGGTAGAGGAGCCAGTTTGGAATGCAGGTATCGGGCTTAGATTTTGGGTTTTGGCTCATGTAGATCTTTCCAAAGAAGATATTTTTTAACATCCCGCCCAAGAAGAGTCAGGAAAATTCCCATGATGAGAGTGTCGTCCACGATACCGACGAGGGGGAGCATGTCGGGGATGAGATCGAAGGGATTGATGAGATAAGCTAGGCCGAGAATGCCACCTACGATAGTGGCGACGGGGAGTTGGCGATATCGACGGGCAAAAAGATCACGGAACATCGCAGGGGCGGTGCGGACTAGGGCGGGCATCTCGGTTAGTTTTGGGGTGAGTCGAAGGAGTTTCATCGGAACGAATAAGCTTTGCAGAAACCGCGCGGGTGAAAAGGTAATGCCGTAGGCTGAAGAAGGATGAGGTGGGTTTCCTGCTCGACGGAGGGCCGACTAGGTCTCACTATCTGCCTATGAATATTACAAAACTCAGTGTGATTATCGGGGTTTGCTTAGGAATAGTTTCTTTTCAAGGTCTGGCTCAGACGCCCGACGCGGCGGCTGCGCCTTCGGCGGCAGTGCCTGCGGTGGACAAGGGTGGTTTACTGAAGAAGGTGTCGGCGGCGATTAATCCTGATGCGGAGGGAGATCGCACGGAGCGGTTTCGGATGGGGTTGGCGGCTTTGGCTGATCTGAATCAAGCGGGGACGACGCCAGAGCAGGCGCTGGCGCAAGCTAAGACCTCGGGAGGCTTGAGTGGTTCGAAGGTGGAAAAGGCAAGTACCATGCTGATGGAGATGTGGACGTTGAATGTCGATCGGATGACGGAGTCCGCCACACTGGAAGCTCTGCGCAGTGGGAAGATGCCTAGCCCTGGTTTGAAGCGACCGTAAGAGATAAAAGAAAACATCTACTGCCGGACTGACAGCTGCCGGCGGGGTTACTTACCGTGTGATTGGGCTAGCCAAGCGGGCTTTTTGGGATTTGCCGTATTGATCGGACGGGGAGCGTTCACTGTGAGGCTGCTGGATTTCTGGTTGTCCTGGTCTTCTTTGTAGTTTTCAGCTCGTAGAGGAGAAAGAGGCAAGATCAAGCCAAGGAAAAGACAGAAGAATATTTTCATTAACCATGAATAATCGTGAATTTCTCTTCGTCAAACATTTTCACGGAATGAAAACAGTCTTGCCCGCCCTCGAGGTGTGACCAGCTTCAAAAGGATGAAAATCCTACTTTTTCTGTGGATAGGGTTGGCTTCCTTTATTACCTGGGCTGAGGATCCGGCTTTGCCTGCGAAGTATAGTGCAGAACTTCAAGTTCAGGCGGACAAGGGGGACGAGGATGCACAATTCCAATTGGGAGACTGCTATTTCTTTGGATTGGGATTGAAGAAAGACCAGCGAGAAGGGGTGGCCTGGTACCGAAAGGCTGCGGAGCAAGGGCAGATGAAGGCTCAATTTAATTTAGGCGGATGCTTGCATGAAGGGCTAGGGACAGAGCCTAGTCTAACAGAGGCGATCTCCTGGTGGAGGAAAGCGGCAGGACAAGATTATCCCCCAGCCGAGATCAGCATTGGGGATGCCTATGTTTTTGGTCGGGGCTTTGCGCAGAACGAAGAGGAGGGAGTGCGGTGGTATCGAAAGGCGGCGGATCAGAACTATGCAGCGGCCCAGCATCGCTTGGGGAATTGTTATTTTAACGGGCAAGGAGTGCAGAGAAGTGTGGTGCAGGCGATCCAGTGGTATCGCAAGGCGGCCGAGCAGAACTATGGGCCATCTTTGAAGGCGCTGGCTAAGTTGGAACCAGAGTAGGTTGCTTACGGAGTCCTCAACCTAGCTACGCTTAAAACAAAAACCGCGACGGTGAAGGCCAGCATGCCAAGAATGACGAGAATGGGGAAAAGCCAAGAGGTTTTGTCCGGTATCTTAGTCATAAAGATTAGTTAAGGCATTGGGGATCGGTTGTGAAGTCTGGATTGTTCTCTCGCAAGGATAAGCGAGGATCTCTCATGTACATTGTTCGTCATGGAAAGGGTCGGCATGGAGTAGTGGGTCTCCATGGTTGGAGCGGTGACCACACAACCTTCGATCCTTTGTTGCCCTACCTGAATCCTGAGACCACTTTCTTTGCGGTTGATTTACCAGGATGCGGAAAATCACCAGAGCCAAAAGTGTGGGAGATGAAAAGAGTAGGTCGCGAGTTGGCGAGGGAGTTAATTGCTTTGGATCATGTTCATTTAACTCTTGCGGGAAACTGTAGCGGAGCGCTTTTGGCACTTTTCGCCATACGAGAATTAAGGGAGATGGGGCGAGGGGATGTGGTGGGGCGGTTGGTGATGATTGATCCATTTGCCTACTGCCCTTGGTATCTAGAAATCTTCGTCCATCCAGCGTTGGGTCCTTTGGGTTGGTGGATTTACGCGGCAACCTTTGCCAATCCGATCGGCCGATCTCTGCTCAACTTATGCCTGCGAGGAATGAGGACTGAGGATACCCATCTGACAGAAACCTTTGCTGAAGTGAACCAGCGGGCCACTTGGCGCTTTTTGAAGATGATGTATGAGTGTGGTCCCCCTAGCGCCTTTGAGGGTCTGCCGGTTCCAGTGGAAATTATGGCTGGAGAAAACAGTTTTGCGGTGGTGGTAAAGTCTCTGAAGATATGGAAGAAAGTTCTTCCTCAAGTGGTCGTACATGTATTGCCTGGGACGTGCCACCTGCCGATTGAGGAGGATCCGAATAGTGTCGCGAAGATTCTCTTTCGAGTACCAAGTAAGGTGCCAATTCCCAAAACCAAGAAGTTATCTTCGCAAAGTGCCCGCCAACTCAGGGAGGAGCGAAACGAGATGACGCGGGGGGATTAGGATTTGAAAGCTGGGCGAACCGAGATTAGCTGCGACGGTATTTGGAAAGATATTTTAAGGCTTGGTGAGCCCAATCCCCGTCTCAGGATAGAGCCATGCTAAGTAGATGCCCTCAGGGGTGCCTCTGCCTCGCGGTCCTTTCCGGGTTGGTGGCTCCGCTGGTCCAAGCTGCCGATCCAGTTGCAGATTTCTGGGATGAGGTCAATCGGAGTGAAGTTATTTTCGTGGTTCCATCGGATGGGATCGAAAGCCCTGAGGCGGCAGCAGTTCGAAGAGAAAGGGTTTTTGAAGAAGCCAAGGATGTGGCTTTGAATCGACGTTTTGTTGAACAGAAAACCTACTGGGTGGGTGGAGAGTGGGTTCGGCAAGGACAGGTACTGGGACCAGCTCAAACAGAGGGGGAGTTAATCGACTCCGACGGGGATGGTTTCGACGACTTTACGGAGATTCGATTTCATACCGATCCCATGGATGGGGAGTCGACACCCTCCAAATACTTTGAAGCGAAAGGGAAAAACCGCGTGATCTTTTTTACGACGAATCAGACGGCCCACGCTCGATGAGATTTAATTCCTGCTGCTTGATGATTCTAATTTTCCTCGGATCAATCTGGAGAATTCACTCACAGAATCTTTCTCCCATGGTGGAGCCCTGCATAACGGGCCCCGATTGCCGTTGTCCCTGCACTCTGCCGAGCAAGCCCTGCCCATGCATTAAGAAGTGTCTTACCGAACCAGAGAAAACCAAAGAGCTAGTGCCGTAGTGATTCGACAAAAAAGCTAATCAAGATAAATTAGGAACGATATGATTCAAATTGACCTATGATTTCTTCTAGAATTCTTAAGCGACTGCGGGTGGCTCCAGGTCGGCGGGTTAAGCTGAGAAAGTATCCCACGGATCACGTGGCGGGCTTTGCGGGAACCCCTTTGGGGGAAGAGGCGCTAAAAAATAGGGCCTTGGAAATACTAGGGAAACGAAGAGGGGAGCTGAGTTCAGCGCAGGAGCTGCTTTATGCCAACGGGACGTACGCTGTTCTTTTGATTTTTCAAGCGATGGATGCGGGAGGAAAAGATGGGACAATTCGCCATGTTATGTCGGGCGTCAATCCCCAAGGATGTCAGGTTTTTAGTTTCAAGAGGCCTTCGGAAGAGGAGTTGAAGCATAATTTCCTTTGGCGCTGTTCGAAAAGTCTACCGGAGCGTGGTCGGATCGGCATTTTTAACCGCAGTTACTATGAGGATGTATTGGTGGCAAAGGTTCATCCAGATCGAGTGGACCCGCGCTTGCCCGAGAAACCAGGAAAAAAGTTCTGGGCGAATCGTTATGAGGACATCAATAACTTCGAAAAGCATCTTCATCGGAATGGCACGCTTATTCTTAAGTTCTTTCTGCACCTTTCCAAGAAGGAGCAAAAGAGGAGATTTCTCGAGAGATTGACTGATCCGACTAAGAACTGGAAGTACTCATCTGCCGATATGGCGGAGCGTGCTTATTGGAAGCAGTACCAAAGGGCATTTGAGGAGGCCTTGACGGAGACAAGTACCAAGCATTCCCCTTGGCACGTGATCCCTGCGGATGAAAAGCATGTGGCGCACGCGCTGGTGGCAGAGTTTGTGGTCAAGGCTATCCAAGATCTGGGATTGCGCACCCCGACCCCAGCAAAAAACGAGAGAGTTGCTTTACGGGCAGCTCGGAAACAGTTAGCCAAGGTTTGAGGAACTCACCAGAGTCGCGTTTGCGTGTTTTGGTGGGATAAATTATTTATAGTTGCAGCGCGTGATTTACGGTCCTCGCGTAGGCAAGAGGAGCAAGATTTCGAAAAAGTGCGTAGTTAAGAGGGAATCAATTATTACTGAATGCTCCAAGTATACTCCATCACCCCATACTTATGGGAATCGGTCAGCGTGCCAAAGGAGATGTCGACTGTGTTGAAGGTTTCCATCCCTTCGCCAAACCTGGTGCTGGTCCAACTCCCTGTGTATCGCCAGAGGTGCGGGGTGAGGCTGACGTCAGGTCCGCGACCCATGTACTCCTTGACCTCTTCTTTGGTCATGCAACGGGTGTCGGATTCAAAGGCGACTTTTTCAGTGGCAGGACCCGCATGGAGCGTGACGCAAGATAAGAGGAAAGATAAAATAAGAAGGTGAGTTTTCATACCCTCAAAGTAAAAAGAATGGGCCTCGGCGTCCAGCTTTGCCTTTTGGCGGTGCTGATATGCGCTGTTTCGGGGAGCGGCGGTTCGGCGCAAGTTCCTCAGCGGGAGTCGGAAGTTGCACCTGAGCGGGAACGCATGGAGGAGCAAGCAACCGAGCAACCAGCCAAGGAAGCAACCCTGAAACTGACAGGGTATGTTGATGCCACCTACCTTTATAACTTTGGCCCCGGAGATTCGACCAACCCACTTAACTTTCCGTCGGATAACGCCTCGCGGGGGGATTTCAACCTGAGCGCGTTTTGGGTTCGTCTCGAGAAAGAGTTGGTGCGTGGGAATTCGCCGGAGGCGGGTTTTGTTTGTGGGGCGATGATCGGAGAGGATGCAACCTACTACGCTTCGGCGGATACTAATACTAGTCCATCCGGGCCAGACAGTAGTTCGATTTATGTGGCGGAAGCGATGGCGAGAATTTGGCTCCCTGAGCTACAGATGGAAATGTGGGTAGGTAAGTTTCAATCGGTGATTGGTTATGAAACCATCTGGCGTCCGGACAATCCCTGTATCACCTTTGGAATTGCGGATGTTTTCATGCCCCAAGATAATACTGGAGTGCTAGCCATTTTTTCTCCTGATGACCTTTTCGATGTTGGGGTGGGGGTGGGCGGATGTTCGGGGCAGTCGAATGACCTGGGTGCTAGCGGGAACGGAGACGAGTATGCGGTGATGTCTTATGCAAAAATTAGCAGTCCGAACAAAAATGCCTTCGTTCAACCTGGATTTTACGCTACGCCCTCCGGAACTCACGGAGCGAACGCTCGTATTAGTCTCGACCAAAATTTCTACTACAACTGGAACCTTCTCGGAGAGTGGTCTCCCCTTTTTGCAAACGATAAGTGGAAGTTGGCTTTTAACACCACGGGAGGATCAGGGACAGGGGATACCTCGGAAAACATCCAAGAATCTCCAACGACTTTTGTGACGGGAGCACTTTATTCCATGTGGAGTCTGTCTGATCCAGTCACGCTCAATGGAAGGGTGGAGTACGTGCATACCAACAATAATGCGCTCACGGGAACTTCTCGCCTGAGTGGTGGAGATTACTACGACTACACCTTAACCTTGGGGGTGAAGATCACGGAGGGCCTAGTCTGGCGGGGGGAGGGAAGGTTTGCCTGGGGGGCGGAGCTGATGAATCCCAGAGCGTCGGGCCTTTGGACTGTGGCGACGGAAATCTATTATCGATTCTGAGTTTGCTTTTTTTGCCAGATTTCCACTTTTGCGAGAATATCTTCCACGGTGATTCGGTTCATTCGACCTCTGCGATGTTGGAAAGTCATCTTCGGCTCCTCCCCTGTCTCATGGAAGGCATCCACCAGTAGCTTGGGGTCCTGTCGCCAAGGTCCAACACGGGCGGGGCTGTTGTAGCCGTAGAGGCCGATGACAGGTCGACCGACCGCCCCCGCAAGGTGAAGTGGGCCGGTATCTGGAGAGATGACCAGATCACATCCTTCGAGAATGGCGACCAATCTGCGCAAGCCACACCCCAGAGCTGCGGTGGGAGGATGAAGGCATTCGCGCTGCATTTTCATTCCAAGGGCGGTCTCCCTTGGGGAGAGAGCTCCCACGAGGATAGTGGTGAAGCCAAACTCTTTGTGGAGG
Organism: Verrucomicrobia subdivision 6 bacterium; assembly: GCA_945873585.1. Lineage (GTDB taxonomy): Bacteria > Verrucomicrobiota > Verrucomicrobiia > Methylacidiphilales > Verrucolacustridaceae > Verrucolacustris. Next base: position 30,033 of record CAMCDO010000001.1, read on the forward strand.
GCATCATTCAAGCGCACCCACGAATCGGGGAGCCAGTCTTTGCGGGGGTTGCTGGTGCCTGCGACAAGGGCGACGCGGGGAGAGGGCAGATTTTCAAAAAAATCCTTCTGCCAGGCCAACTCGTTGGGCCAGGGGCCGAGATTCCATTCGATAGGTTCAGGGTGGATGCCGATGACATCAAGAAACTCGAGAAAATGGTCCTGCACATGGCCGAGAGGGCGGGGAGTGATCTTGGTATTGGTGGCGAGCCAGTTGAACTCGCGGGCTCGGGCCCGATCGAAACCGATTTTGATCGGAGCCTGACAAAGGGCGGTGAGTAGGGTGGCTTTGAAGTAGCACTGCAGATCGAGAACAAGATCAAAGGGACGTTGGGAAAGTTCCATTCCCATTTTAATAAATCCAGCCAGCCCCGCTTTGCGTTGGAAGATAAGAATCTCATCCACGGCAGGGTGACCTTGAATCAAGGCGGCTCCTGCCTCTTGGAGGAGCCAGGTGATATGGGCTTGGGGGCGATGGCGTTTGATGGCGCAGACCAAGGGCAGAGCATGAACGACATCGCCGACTGCACTGAGCAAGACGATGCAAATCCGGGGTGAGGCAGGAAGATTCACTTGGTAGGAAAGATTTCTCGCCAGAGTTTAGGAATCTCTTTTTCAGAAAAGCCGAGATCCCCCAAGCGAGCTCGCTTGAGGAGGGAGCGGAGGAGGCGGTTTCGGTTGGCAGTGGCTAGGTTTGAGGCAGGGCCTGATTCCCGCCGGATGGCATCGACATCGAGGAGCCAAGCGGAAATAGGCGGAGTAGTGAGGCCTGAAATTAGAATGTTGCGGGCGTTGAGATCGGGGTGGCGGATGCCGCGCTGAGCGCAGCAGTGGAGAAGTTTGCGAACGGCGACGAAGGCCCGGCGGCGCTGGAGAGGGCTAGGCCGTGTAGAGAGGAAAGAGGCAAGGTCGCGACTATCGGGAACAAACGAGGTCACCACATCGATTCGGTAAAAGAGACCTGCGGGGTAAAAGCAGACAGCCAGGATGTATGGCGTAGGAACTTTTTCTTGCTGGAGTTTCTCGGCGAGATCGATTTCGCGGCGAGCTCGGTGGGATCCGCAGTAAAGATCTTGGGCTAATTTTCCCCAGAACCCGCCATGGAGACAGGGTCGAACGATAATTTCCCCTAGACCTGAGCAGGGCAGAGCGGTGACGGGAGCGCGCCCTAGGTAGAGCCGGCGTTGGGGATGCCGGGAGGCGACAATCCGTAGCGAAAGCTTTGGGTTGAGTTTTTTCCAAAGGTGCAGAATTGGTTCTTTGGATTTCGGGCGGAGCCAAGCGGGGCCGGTGGGTAGCTGGACAAGGACAAACCCAGAGGGAGGGGCAAATATTTTCATGGGACGTAGGGTGGAATTGAAAAAGCTGGGGACGATCCTGCGCGTAAGGTGGCGGCTACGGTAGGCGTGATACTTGGGGAGAACTCTTGCCAACATTTCGTGAGGTAAGCGATTGAATTGGCTTTGGGGGTCTCAGCGGTCGATGGAAGGCGGGTGTTGGCCTCCTGAAGGCTCTTCGCGGGACTCCATCCCTCGGACTGGAGATCAAAAAGTGCGGCGAGGGCGCGCCGGGTGAAGACGGGACCTTCTGGGCTGGTAAGGTTTTTTGAGGAGAGGGCGGTGGTGATCTTCTCGAGATTGGCATCGATCTGCCTTTGGCGGCGAACCCGTTCGGACTGTTCCTGAATTCTGCGTTGGGCTTGAGCGTCGAGGTTGGCTTGGACGGGGACAACCTGAGCTAGGCAAAGAGAGGGTGCCATGAGCAAAAGAAGCAGGAGACCGACGGAGGCCTGCCGTGGGTTACGGCTTGATATAAATGATCTGGTAGCGGACATCGATGCCATCGAGGCGTTCGTCTTGGGTGTTCATGTCAAAGTTCAACCGTTGAGAATTGATGATGGAAGAGACGATGGCGGCGTTGCCTTTTCGGGAGAGGACCCCGCGAGCGATATTATTGGCGGCGTTTTGAAATCCGCGCTGACGCATAAGAGTTTCATAGCCAATCGTAGTAAACCCGTTGGTCGGAGTGCCTTTCTTCCAAATCTTGATTCCTTGATTCAGGACAATCTCTTCGTTGGATTTGACGACGGGTGGATTGGTTGTGGTGGCGGGGGGAGTGGTGGCGGGCAACCGACCCGCTGGGGGGTTTGTTTCTTGGGCGTGGAGGGAGCAGGTGAAAAGGGCGAAAGTTAAGGCAAGAGGAGGGAGATAGCTCATCCCCCTAGAGTATCCAATTATTGCGAAGAATCGAGTCGTGATTTTAGGCAGGAAGGGTTTATGCCATAGGAATGAAACATAAATCTCTGACCCTACGGACGGACCCGATAACGAAACTTCTCCTAGCCTTGGTGGCGGCTGGCCTTTGGTGGCATGCCTTTACCCCTTGGGCTTCCAACTCGGCTCACGCGGATGGACCGACCAAGGTTGATATCGTTTCTGTTGGGGGCGAAAAACTTGGCTTGGTCAGCCAGGAGGACATCAATTCAGTGGAACCGAATTCTTTCAAGCGGCAAGGAATTCCGGTGACGAACGTCAACACCAAGTAGATCCGATTGAGTTTAGTGGCGGCGGCCGCGTCCACCTCGACGACGTCGGCGGTAGGGAGCGTGGCTGGCCGTCCGGCGACGGGTGACTTTGCGGGCGACTAGGGCTACGCCCTTGACTAGGCCGCGAGCCAGCCAGCTGACGGCTGCCAATAGTTCGCCGATGGGAAGGCGGGGCAGAGTGATTCCTTTGCCTTTGGCTTGGCTGAGGCCGTGCTTGCCCTCGCGGGCGGCGCGCCGCTCCAGTTCATGGTCGACTTCGTGGCCGATGCGGCGGGCTTCGTCGATGGCCTCTTTCATGGTGAAGACAAAACAGGGAATGGGCTGATCGGGCCAGCGGTCTAGGCGAGTTCTTTCTAAGGGCATGGTGCGGACTCCATAGCGACCCCCTGGCTTCCCCAGATCGGGTTGTCCCACGCCAGCATGAATAAGAATAACCGCGATATTAGGGGTGTGGCCGTAGCCTTGGCGGATCATCTCAGCGGCGGAGCGGAGCTGTTTTGAGGCACGGGAAACCGCGGAAGCCGAGCCAAGGCCGCTGAGTTTGAACTCGAACACTGTGGTTGCTTTACCGCCAGAGAAGGCGACCGCATCCAGCTCGCGGAATCGGCTACGGCCGCGAAGTTGGTCCCCATGTTCGGGATCTTGATATCGAATAATGCGGTGTTCCCCTAATTGAAAGTGGCGAGAAAGGATGGAGCGGACACCGAACTCCGCGGCGAAGCTGATGACGGATAGAGCGGCAGGCTCAATTCGTTTTTTTCCCGAGCGTTGTCGTTCTTGTCGGCGGCGGAAGGCAAAACCTTCTGACCAGCGGAGGTAGTCGTGGTCGTCGTAGCGAACGAGACTGACCTTTCCGTAATCGGGCAGCTCGGGAGCGGGTTGAGGATGGGAGTGTGAGTTCAGTCTGAGGAACTTTCGGGTTTTTTAGCTCCGACAAGGCAGCAGATGCCAGCATTACAAAGAACCAGGGCGAGGGTGCCTGACCAGAACCACTCCCCGCAGGCGGCGAACTTTTGGTAGGCGGCCCAGCCAAGCAGAGAAAGCCCACTTCCGTTAAGGAAAAGTCCGAGAACCACCAAAAGCAGCCAACGCATCATTGAGTTAATTGTAGGTAGGCGAAGCAAACGAGCAAGAGGGGACGCCAAGGCGAAGGATTGACCCGGAGGGTGGAAAAAGGGAGTGTATTGGATTATGAAATTCTCTGATCTGGAAAAGCATCTTGGGGGAGAAGCCAAGAATCTCTTGGGCCACACTTGTCGGACTGTGCCCAAGGCACGACTCCACTTGCCTGGGCCAGATTTTATTAATCGTGTTTGGCGAGATAGTGATCGATCGATTTCTGTTCTACGAAACTTACAGACGACCTTTAGCCACGGAAGGCTGGGTGGGACGGGATATTTATCGATTTTGCCAGTGGACCAAGGGATTGAGCATTCGGCGGGGGCTTCTTTCGCACCGAACCCTGATTATTTTGATCCAGAAAATATTGTGAAGCTGGCGATCGAGGGAGGGTGCAACGCGGTTGCTTCGACTTTGGGAGTTCTGGGAGCTGTGGCTCGGAAGTATGCCCATCAGATTCCTTTTATCCTTAAGATCAACCATAACGAATTGTTGACCTATCCGAATGTAGCGGATGAGAAACTTTTTGCGGGAGTGAAGCAGGCTTTTGACATGGGGGCGGTGGGTGTGGGGGCAACGATTTACTTCGGCTCGCCAGAATCGGGTCGGCAGATTGAGGAGATATCGCGCTCTTTCGCGGTGGCGCATGAATTAGGCATGTACACTGTGCTCTGGTGTTACCTGCGGAATCCTGCCTTTAAGACTAAGGATAAGGATTTTCATCTTTCGGCGGATTTGACGGGCCAGGCGAATCATATCGGTTCGACGATTCAGGCGGATATTATTAAGCAGAAGCTGCCTGAGAATAATGGGGGTTACACGGCGCTACGAATGGGAGGAAGTGACTACGGGAAAAGTGATCCTCGGATTTATAGTGAACTTTCATCGGACCATCCGATTGATCTTTGCCGGTATCAGGTTTTGAACTGCTTTGCGGGTCGGGCAGGTTTAATCAACTCGGGTGGAGCCTCGGGTAAGTATGATGTAGCGGAGGCGATTAAAACGGCGGTGATCAACAAGCGTGCGGGTGGAATGGGGCTGATTTCGGGTCGCAAGGCGTTCCAAAAGCCTCTGAAGGAGGGGGTGGAACTTCTGAATGCGGTGCAAGACGTTTATCTGGCCAAGGAGATCGACATCGCTTGAGGTATACGTGGTTATGAGGGTGTGGTGTTTTACACCCAACCCGGTTCGGGAGAGAAAGTTTGTTGTGGGGTCGGGGCGGGTGGAGGTATCGGATGGGGGGAAAGGCCGGAATGTAGCTCGTCAGCTTCGGGCGTGGGGAATTCTTGCGATTTCAAAAACCATCTTCGACTCCTTGGTTTCGGGGTCAGACGTAGGGTCAGACCCCAAAGAAAGGACGGGATGGGCTTTGGTGAGGGAGGGGGAGGAGAGGATCGATTTTTTTACGATGGATCCAGAAATTAACCTCACAGGCTGGGCTAGGATTGGGAAATATTGGAGGCAGGTTTTGCGAAAAGGGGACTGGTGGGTGGTAGCGGGGAGTTCGGCAACGGGGTGGCCCAAGGGTTGGTGGAAAAAATTGATCAGCGATTTACAAAAAAAGGGAGTATCCGTTTTGGTGGATAGCCGAGGGGCGCTTTTACGGGAAGCGGTGGAGGCAGGGGTGGACTGGATCAAATGCAATCTTGCGGAGGCAGAGGAGACGACGGGGTTGAAGGGGGTCGATCGTTGCATCCGAAGTCTAAAGGGAAATGAAACGACTGGTGTGGTGGTGACCTTGGGAAAAGATGGACTGGCGGCCGAGGTGAATAGTGGGCGAATCTTTTTTTCTGCACCTCGGGTCAGAGTTTTAGATGCGACAGGATCCGGCGATGTGGTGACGGCTACGATTCTTTATGGAGAGATTCAAAAATGGACGATGGAGAGAACCTTGCAAACTGCAGTAAAAGCAGGTGCCTTGAATACCAAGGGAGAGGGAAACGTGGCGAAAGCCATCTTGCGGGGTTGAGTCGGGCAGGGGTGTTCGTTTAGGATATTTCCATGGGAAGACAGTGGTTGCATGCGAAGAGGGAGGTGGCCTCACTCAAAAAATCCAAGACAACGAGCAAGTTTGTTCGCGAAATTACTTTAGCGGCTCGTCTGGGGGCGGATCCTACCTTGAATTCCCGTTTGGCGGCGGCTTTGGAACGGGCGAGAAAAGAAAGCGTCTCGAGGGACATTATCGAGAGAGCGGTGCAGAAGGGTTCAGGAACAGAGGGGGGCAAAGATAGTCTTGAGCACATGGTTTTCGAGGGGTATGCCCCGCACAAAGTGCCTCTGATTCTCGAGGTCTACACAGATAATCATAATCGCACGGCTCCTGAAATTCGTTTTCTATTTAAAGCGGGCCATCTGGGAGCTTCGGGCAGTAATCGGTTTCTCTTTGAGCAAGTTGGCATCGTGGAAGGGCATCATCCCGAGAGTGGAAAAGATCGGGAGGAAGCGGGGATTGAGGCGGGGGCGAACGAGGTGGAGGCGCTTTCCCACGAACAAAACGATGAAATTCCGGCAGGCTCCTGCGGGGCGAGATTTTTAACCGAGCGCTCGGCGGTCCATTCGGTCGCCCAGTGGCTCAAGGCAAATGGTTGGACCGTGGTGACGAGCGAGTTGGGCTACGTGCCGAAGAATTATCCAGAGTTAGGGGATGAGAGTCGTGCAGAAGTGGGGACCTTTTTACAATCGCTCGAAGACCACGATGACGTGCACCGCATCTGGGCAGCGGTTCGTTAATTATGCGCCGAGGCGGGAAGAGTGTTTCCAAAGAGAATTTACCGCAAAAAATCTGCCTAAAGTGTGAGAGACCTTTTTCTTGGAGGAAAAAGTGGGAGCGGGATTGGGTTGAGGTGAAGTACTGCAGTGACGCGTGTCGGCGTAATGTTATTTCGAAAAAACCTGGTCCCGTTCGGGAGGGGTAAGTTCCTTCCAATGGCTAGGAGGGAGGTTTCCTAGTTGGAAATTGCCAATCTGGACACGAAACAACCGGAGGGTGGGATGGCCAATAGTGGCGGTCATTTTACGGACTTGTCGATTTTTGCCTTCGATCAATTCAAGGGCGATCCAAGAATCGGGAACGGTTTTTCTGATTCGGATGGGAGGATCGCGGGGTGGAAGTTTGGGTTGGGGATCGAGGAGCCAAGCACGGCAGGGAAGAGTTTGGTGCTCTCCCATGGAAACGCCGTGCGACAGCTTTTCGAGTGAGGAAGAAGCAGGAATCCCTTCGACTTGGGCCCAGTAGCGGCGGGGATGGGCTTGTTGGGGATCGAGGAGACGGGTGTTGAGGCTTGGTTCGTCGCTGAGAAGGAGAAGTCCCTCCGAATCGGCATCGAGACGCCCGAGCGGGTAAACATCTTTTGGGAATCCAAACTCAGCCAAAGTGCGGTTGGGTGAGCCATCTGGGGTGAATTGGGAAATCACCCCATAGGGTTTGTGAAAGGCGAGGAGCACAACGAAGGAGATAGTATCGACTTTATTTCAGGAGTGAGGCTTAAAAAAAGGCCTCCCTATACGTGTTACAATTGTAACAGCTATAGGTTGTTGATGGATTGGGATGGTTTGAGTTGGGTTGGGTGGAGGCGTAAGGTGGGAGGCATGGAAATAGTGGTCATGAAGCCCGAGCAGGTGGAGGCTCGGCGGTTGGCAGGGGAGCGAATGCACTTTGTGGATGTTCGATCTCCTGGAGAGTTTCAGCAGGTACATGTCACAGGGGCTTTGCTTTATCCCCTAGATGGACTTCAGCCTAAGAAAATCGCGATCGAGTTAGGCATCAGTGCCCAAGCTCCAGCGGTATTTCTGTGTGCGGGTGGAACGCGAGCACGGAGGGCGGCGGAGAAATTTCTGGCTGAGGGAATTCCCCACTGTCTGGTGGTGGAGGGTGGCACTAAGGCTTGGGAAGCGGCTGGTTTGTCTGTGGTGCGGGGTAAAGGAGTGATTTCGATCGATCGTCAGGTGAGGATCGGGGCAGGATCTATGGCACTACTTGGAGTAGTGCTGGGTTCATGGGTTGATCCGCTGTGGTTTTTTCTTAGCGGCTTTGTCGGGGCGGGTTTGATTTTTGCAGGAATAACCGATTGGTGTGGGATGGGACTGTTTTTGGCGAAGATGCCATGGAATCAAAGGTGAGTCGTAGGGTACAAAATCTGATCTCTTAGCGCAAAAGTCTTTCCTTGCTGGCTTGATTCAGTGCAGGTGTGCTGAGAATAAATTGGCGAGCGGCCGCGGGATCGTACTGCATCCAGCGATTAATAGCTGATTCCATGGCACCATTTCTGAGATTGGGGCTGGTGATTTCTACCGCCCATTGGGCGGCAGAGGCCGCATCGTAAGGGGCGAGGGAGCCACAGTAGGCGTTGAGGGCGGTGTCGTGCAGGGATGGATTATTCAAACTTCGGACCCACTGACCTGCGGCTTCTGGGTCAGTTCTAGCCCAGGTTCCTGCGACTGCACTGATGGCGGAGTTGCGGTCCGATTCTTTCGGTAGGGAGAGAGACCAGTTGACAGCTTCTTGTGGGTCCATTGAGGTCCAGCGTCCTGCGACTGAACTGATGCGGCTGGAAAAAAAAGGTTGTCCTGTGGGACTGGCCAGCCAGTTGGCGGCACCTTGTGGATCGTTTCCGATCAAGGTACCTAAGGCCGCCTCGAAAAACTTTCGTTGAATAGGACCGATTGCCAATTTTGAGCCAAGGCTGATTTCGGTGGATTGGCCTAATCCCCAGGAGAGGGCGGCGGAGGGGTCTTTTCTAACCCAATCTGCGGCCAATTTTGCAATGAGGGCCCACTGGACGTCCCCAGGCTGAGTGATCAGCCAGCTGGCAGCTCCAGCTGGATCTCGGCGGGTCCACTCGCCGAGAATGGCATCGAGGGTTTTTTCGCGAAGAGGTCCTGGCAAGGCCCTTGCCCAAAGCATAGCGCTGGCGAAATTCTTTCCCGCATGAGGCGGGGCGGTGGCGGCGCTGGCGATTCCGCGGGCGGAGGCGGGGCGGAGTGAGGAGATACTTTGGGCAGCGGCGGTGGAATCTTTTTTAGCCCAGATGGCGTAGACCGTGCGGATGGCTGAGTCGCGAAGGGAGGGGGAGCCTAAGTTTCCCGCCCAGCGGGCAGCTTCGGAAGGCTTTGCGTTGGCCCAGATCGCTAAAGCATCCATGAGAAGACCCTCCTCCGCGCCTTGCAGGACGGCGGTGTAGGCGTATTGACAGGCGGCGGCGGGCTCGAGGGTGACCCATCGCTGGATGAGCCACCGTTCGACTTGGTTGGCGACAGGTCCAGGAGACCAAGTGGATAGTTGTGAGAGCCGAGTGCGAATCTCAGAAAGGGAGAGAGACTGAATAGTTTTTTCGTCCCAGCCCTTTTCTTTTTTTCCGGAACTGGCAATTTGGTTGCCAGGGATAGTTGGCTTTTTCGGATCGGAGTCGGAGGAGGTAGGGGGTTGGGGAAAGGGAGAAGATTCGGAAGAGGGCGAAAAGAGGAGGGGACGACCGAAAAAGGTACCGAGAAGGAAACCGAGAAAAAGGGCGGAGGGAATGATTAGAGTGGCGAGGGGAGACTTTAGGCTTGTTGGTTGAGAAAGCGTTGGGCGTTTTGACGGATCTGGGTTTGATCGGCGGGTGTTTTTTTCTCCCATAACTTGACCATCATACCGATTCGGGGGTTTTTGCCAAAAAGCTTTGCGTGCTGCCCAAAGAAGTTCCAGTAGAGGGAGTGGAAGGGGCAAGCTTGGGGGCCTTCACGCTGTTTGGGGTCGAACTGGCAGGAGGCACAGTGGTTGCCCATTTTATCCTGATAAGCGGCGCCTGCGGCGTACGGTTTGGTGGCAAAGAAGCCCCCGTCGGCAAAGAGGATCATACCGAGGACGTTGGGCACCATGACCCAGTCGTAGGCATCGAGATACATTTCACTGTACCAGCGGAGAACCGCCTTGGGCTCGTATCCGCCAAGTAGGAAAAAGTTGCCGAGGACCATCAGTCGTTGAATGTGATGGTTGTAAGCGTGATCGATTGCGCCATGGATGGCTTGGGATACGCAGCGCATCTCGGTCTCCCCCGTATAGGCCCATCGTGGCAAAGGGCGATTAGCCCCAAGGAAGTTAACCTCACGATACTCAGGCATTTTCAGCCAGTAAATTCCGTGAATGAACTCCCGCCAGCCAAGGATTTGTCGAATAAAACCCTCCACTGAGTTGAGCGGGGCTTTACCGTCACGGTAGGCTTTTTCGGCCGCTTGGATGCATTCAAGTGGAGTGAGTAGACCCAGATTCAAGAGAGGCGAGAGAACGGAGTGAAAGAGTATGGGTTCGCCATCGACCATGGTGTCCTCCCAGGAGCCAAACTTTTCGAGTCGTTGACGAATAAAAATTTTAAGCCAATCCAAGGCCCCCTCGCGGGTGGTGGGAACCCATAGGTCGGCTGCTTTGCCAGGATGATGGGGAAAAAGTTTACTTACTTGGGCTGCTACCTCCTGAACGATCGGGTCCTTCACGGGAGTGGGCAAGGGAGGAACTTTTGGTTTTTCCTTTGCGAATTCGCGGAAGGTGCGGCGGTTCTGGTCGTCGAGATTCCAATCACCGCCCTCGGGTTTGCCTTGGGAATCGAGGAGGATGTTCCTTTCGGTTCGGAGCCGGCGGTAGTGGGTCTCCATAAGGAGGTGCTTCTTTCCTTGGGCCCACGACTGAAACTCTTCTCGAGACACGAGAAACTGAGGACTCGAATGGCGTTGGATGGGAATTCCTAGTTTTTTTGAAAGCGTGGGGAGAGAGTGCAGGGTGTCGAACTCGTTGGGGTCGAGGAGTTGGATTTCCTGAATTCGGTGCTGTTTGACCCAAGTGGCAAGAACCGTGCTGTAGTCGGCCTGATCGGAGGAGTCGCTGAGGTGGTGATAGAGGATGTTGAATTTACGTTTTTTTAGATCGGTGGCGTAGTGGCGCATCGCGGAGTAGAGAAGGGTGAGTTTTTGCTGGTGGTAGCGGAGGTGGGAACCGCGCGGAGCAGATTCGATCATACCGACGAGAAGATCCGGGGCGGGGGATGGGAGGAGGGGGTGGGATGGGAGGAGTTGGTCTCCAAGGATCCAGATTAAGCGCATAGGACTAAGTTAGGGCAAAATAGGCGGGGTCAAGTTGGGAAGAGAGTTCTTGTCCCGCCAGAGGTTCGGAGAATAGTGGTGGGATGCTTACTTTCATGGAGGAGATCGTTTTGTTGGCTTTGGATGATAAGACCGGAAAGTTTTTCGATCTGCCGCCCTTGGCATTGGATCAGGCTTTAGCCGGAGCGGCCCTTTTGGAGTTGGCCTTTCAAAGCCGAATCGACACGGATTTAACTCATTTAACTTTGGTCAGCGAGCAGCCTACGGGAGACAAGATGCTCGATCCGCTCTTGGCGCAGATTGTGGCAGCAACCGACAAGAAGGATGCAAAGTATTGGGTTGGGGTATTTTCGGCGGATGGCGAAAAGTTGCGCGAGGCGGCGTTGGCGAAGTTGGTCACGCGTGGGGTGCTGAAGAAGCAGGAGAAAAAGATTCTATGGGTAATTCCTGGGAGGCGCTATCCAATGGTCAACGATCAAGAGGAGCGGGAAGTTCGAAAGCGGATTGAAGCGGTCATTGTGGAGGGTGAGGTGCCGAATCCAAGAGATGTGGTCTTGATCAGTCTAGCGAGCGCGTGTCAGTTGTTGTTGACGGTTTTCTCGGATGCAGAGCTACTGAAGTACAGTGCAAGAGTGGCAGAAGTTTCGAAGATGGATCTGATTGGGCGGGCGGTCTCCAAGTCGGTGGCCGAGGTGCAAGAGGCGGTAATGCGAGCGGTTCTCTACTCGGTTTAGTTTCGGTCCTAGTTATTTCTCAAGGCCATTGGCCTTGTTTTTTTAATCGGCGGGTTAGTGGCAACCGCAGGAGCCAGAACCGCATCCGTGGCCTGCAGAGGAGGAGGCCGAGGGGGAAGTTTCTGAGGAGAAGCCCATAATGCCGAGGCCGCCAGTGATCAGTCGGCGGATGGGCTGGCCTGTTTGAGGATGGTGGGTCAGAGCAGAATCTTTCATGGAGTGCTGAATTTCGAACTGAATGGGTTGCTCGGACGGCTTGGAGGGAATGGTTTCATAGATATAGGTGGCCATAGATTAGGGTTAGCAGAAAGAGGAGATTTGAAGCGAGGGCATTTAGTCGGGGAGAGATGCTACGTGTTGATTTATGCAGGAACTAGTGGAACTTAAGCAGTGCGATGAATCCCGATGACTTTCATTATGCCTTGGAAAATACCAAGGTGATTCATGCTCCGCAAAGGCGTTTAGAAACTTTTGGGACGACGGTGTTGAATTATCATTTAATCACTGAGGAGATGGATGCGGTGAATCGGATGCGGGTGCGGGAGGGTCGTATTCATGCGCAGAAGCCAGAGTTGGTCACGCCTGATCATTTTGCCAAGTTGATGCTGGATGGTTTTGGCGAAAAGGCGGAAAAGTACGCAGATGCAGTGAGTGAGTTTGCCTCGCAAATTGCGATCTTGAAGTATGGTTTTACTTTTCGGAAAGATGAAACGCGGAGATATGATGTGACGGGGGCACTGGCGGAGGTGGCGGATAAGGTGCGGGCGGAGGTTGAGGCCAAAGGGGATCCGTTGGCGGCGGTTTTAACTGGAGTGGATGATGGGTGGGAGGTGTGCCTGCTTAAGTTTTCCCTGGATATGGTGTTGGCTTCGGGCGGGGAGCATGTGCGTGATTTGCGCAGGCACGGACTGCTCTAGACGGCGGAAACGAATTTCAAGCTCTGAGCCCGAAGCGGAAAAGTGTCAGCTCGAGCACTTGGAGCAGAGACCGGTGAGTTGGAGAGAGTGGCGGACGTTGCGGAAGCCGAGTTGGCGGGCTTTTTTTTCTAAGGGGGAGATTAGACACTGATCGAGGCAGACGGTGGAGCGGCACTCTCGGCAAATGATGTGGTGATGGTGGTGGTTGGACTGTTCGGGAAGATAGAAAGTTTTTCCTTTGAGAGAGACTCTTTGGACGAGGCCTGCCTCGCTGAGCGAGTCGAGGATCCGGTAGACGGTGGCGCGATCGCAGGTGGCGGAGCCGGCTTTGGCGTAGATCTGGTCGGGGGATAGAGGGGTACTGGTTTTTTCGAGAAGGCTGAGGACGGTTCGGCGACCTGGAGTGGATTTGAGACCTGCTTGGCGCAGGGGGTCGGCATCGGGGGAGTGGGCGTGACGCATGAAGACTTAAGATTGGAGGTAAACTTGGTTCCTTCGAGGAAAATAGTGGAATCTGTGCGGTTTCTTTGTCGATGGGGCAATCGAGTGGCTTGGTTTTTTGCGGAGTATCCATAGGTTCAAAGGAAATGAAGGAGATGACGAAAGCATGGCTGGGTTGGATAGGGAGAGTGCTGTTCACAGCGGGAGCACTATGGTTTCTGGCAAACAAGCTGAACTGGAGGGAGTTTGGGCAGATCGTTCGGGGAGCCGATGGGCTTTGGGTGGGGATGGCCTTCTTGGCTTATGGATGTGTGGTGATTATTTCGATTGTGCGGTGGCATCTCCTTTTAGAAGTGGCGGGAGTGGCGGTGGGCTGGGGGCGAACGGTCCAACTTTCGTTGGCGGGTCTATTTTTTAACAGTGTTCTGCCTGGGGTGATGGGAGGGGATGTGATGCGGGCCTACTGGGCGGCGAAAGATGCGCCGCTGGCGCGACCCGCCGCAGTAGTTTCGATTTTGATGGAGAGGGTCTTGGGCCTGACGGCAACGGTCACGGTGGGGGCGGCTCTGATTCTGCCCCACTGGAACGATTTGATGATGCATCCAGTGACGCGGGCAGGGGCCTATGCTTTCTTGGTGGTTGCGGGAATTCTCTTTGTTTTGCTGACTATTTTAGCTCATCCCGCTTCGGGAAGGATTTTAAGTGGGAAGAGTCGGGAGGGTTGGAGAAAGGCGGCGGGAGAGGGAGCTGAGGCATGTCATGTCTGTTTAACCCATCCAGTGGGTGCAGGGGTGGGATTAC
>CAMCDO010000002.1 GCA_945873585.1 Verrucomicrobia subdivision 6 bacterium
GAGACCCTCGACGCCACCTTCAGCTATCCCGATAGCCAAAAAGTCGCCCCTGCCCGCATCGACTCAACTTCTCCTCGTACCGCCATGATCACCGACCAAGTCGAAATCAAGGGAACCATGGCTTTCGATGGCGCCCTCGAATTTAACGGCACCTTTGAAGGCGAAATTATTTCTGAAGGCACTCTCACCATCGGCTCAGAAGCTGTCATCAAAGCCGAAATTCAGGCCGCCAAGGTCATCATTCGCGGCAAAGTTCAGGGTAATATCACCGCCACCGACTCCGTTGAGGTTTGCGATCAAGCCGAACTCTTTGGCGATGTCCGTAGCTCGAAATTTATTTTGTCGGAAGCAGCCACCTTCCGCGGTCGCTCCGATCCGATCGAAGGCAAAGCGGCTGCGCCAGAGTTCTCTCCTGTCTTCCGTCGCCTCTCAACAAAATCTAAATAATTTCGTAGGTTACGCCGCGGATGTCCCGGCTTGCGCGCGAATCTGGGCTCCACTTTCGGCCGTCAACTCAGCAAAAATCATCATCTCCGCTACCACCTTCCCTTTCGGCCCCACTTCTACTAAGCCCACAAAACGAGCACTTCCGCAGCGTAACTCCCCATCAATCCTCCCCTCCTGAAATACCAAAGGTCCACTGCACTCTAAACTCGATCCCACCTTAATCTCTAATCTCCCTCCGGTTGCTCCAGCTCTCACCTTAGCCTGTCCTTCCACCTGCAACCAATCCGCTGCCTCCAAAGCACCACTCGACCTACCCCTCAAAATAATATAAGCCGCCCGCGCTTTTGCCCCGCCAAAGTTTCCCTTCGGCCCGATGGTCAACTGCCCCTCCAAACTGAGATTCCCTAAATGCTCCCCCACAATCTCACGGTGCCCCAACTCCAAATGTCGCCCGCACGCTAAACAGTTCGACGATTGTGCTTCCTCCGCCACCATCTGCATCTCCCCACAATCAGCACAAGTCAGCTCCCGTTTTTTGACAGCTAACCTTTTCGCTCTACGTCGCCCCACCCCACTCCTTGCGGTTGCTTGGATATAGGAACCGCATCCTCGACAAGCTGTCGAAATGAAGTTTTCCGACTCCATCTGCTTCTGCCCGCACTCAGGACACTCCACCTCTACTTTTGCAATTACCTCCGCCATAACCTCAGCTTCCCACCGACAACTCTCCCTTAAAATCAGCTCCTGGCTCAATCCGTAACGCCTTTCCCTTACACCTCGTCCTCAAAATTGCTTGAGGCCCAAGCCAAACCTGTCCCCGCCCGTCTATCCCCCCATCTACCCTTCCCTCCAGTCGCACATCTTGACCCTCTACAAAACCGGATACCACCGCCTCCGCCGCAAGCACAAGCTTACCTGATGCACGCACATTTCCTTTCACCTTTGCCCGTATCACCCCATCCCGCCCCAGCTTAACATCCCCCATAATCTTTAACCCGTCCCCAGCCAAGGCGGGGTTTGCAGTCGCACCACTCTCTAAATCACTCATCAACTAAAGATGGATCGCAACCAGAACCCATTCAAAGAAAATCCGCTTACCTCTCCACATCCTTACCTTCCCTCCCCAATCCCTAGGTCGCCTACGCTCAAACCTCAAAACTCTTTAAACCCACATTCTCACACTTTAACTTTCTCACCCTAATACCCATGGCGCGTCTGCGTCCCGCACATGCGGGAGCGGTCTCTCCGAGAACGCCTGCGTTGAATTCCCCCGCGTAAGCGGAAATCCATCCCCGCGGGACAAGTAGCGAGATTGCGCGGGTGCGTAAGCACCCAAGCCCTCGAACCCGGAGGGGTAACCGCAAAGGTCATGGGCGGGTGTCAGGGGACCAATGGGCGGGGGTAGGTCCTAGGGGGCCAATACTTATTTTGTTCGCTCAACGAGGCGGCCTCGGAGATGCCGCCGCTACCTAAGCCTCCTACTTCGAAACTACGTTCCCACATTCTACCCTTCGCACACTCCTACATTCTCACATCTAGAATCCCTTCGCGCTCCGCGTCTGCGCCCCGACCCGCGTCGGGGCTTTGCGGACTTAGCGCGAGGAATCCCCTCCACCAATCGCTAATTGCAGGTCGTAAATATTGGAAGTTACTTTTTCTTCTCCTTTTTCTCCTTCTTGTCTTGTTTGGCTGGTGCTGTGACTGCACTGGTCTTGGTAGCACCGACCTTCACGTAGCCTAGTGGCGGAGGAGCATCTCCGCCCTCCCCACGCCCTATCGCCTCGATGACTTCCATCACCTCCGGACTAGGGCTTACACCTGCTCGTGTCATATAACTCAAAAGCAGTACCACATTGATCTGACGAGCCCGGGGATGATCATGCCCCTTCGCCGTCTTAATGGCCTTCAACCAGTAGGTGTTGGCCTTTTCCTTTTCCCCCGCCTTCTCATAACCCTCCGCAATCGCCATCATGGCTTCAGGTTGGAAGAAAAACGCAATGAGATCGGGCTTGGCCGAAGCCAATTCGAGGCAACGCATGGCTTCCGGCTTATCCCCAGTGACCAGGAGGGCCAACGCTGCATTGCGAAGTCCTAAAGCATACCCTTCCGTGCGGGGATCCAGCGACTGGGCCAGTTCCATTGATTCCCGTGCCGCCACGGTACCCTCACCCACCAAGCCACTCTCATAGGCTGCGATAGCCAGACGGGACCAACACTCCGTAGCCGTCCCGGGATCAGCGTTGGGAATCAGACGCTCAATCAAACCATAAAGATCCACCTTGGCCGCTCGTGTAGCAGTGGGATTTTTGAAATGATAAAGAAGTACCCGAACCGTAGGACTGATAGCTTCTTGACGCATTTTTTTATCCTCAGGAATCTTTTCCTGGGAATTACGAGCCAACTGCGCAGCCTGCAGGAGATTAGCTGCGAACTCCTTTTGGGTGGGATCTAAGATGGCATCCATACGCGTGCTGGCCTGCGTAACCTTACCCAAACGCATTTCAGCTCCAGCCAAATAGGCGTTCCTTAGTCCCTTATCAGAATCGGTAAGAATCCAGGTATCTGCATCGGCCCATCGGATCAACTGCTTGGCCTGGTTCGCATACCCGTTGTTCGCTGCATCCCAAGCCAGCGTGGAGAGTGCCAACCCACGTTGGGCTCCCCCAATCTCTTGAGCTTCCTTCATGGCGGTCTCATAATCATGAAAATCCCCGGCCTGACGCAATAATTGAATGCCAAGGAGGTTCCGGGCCTCGTCATTTCCGGAAACAAGCTGGTTCTTGTCCCAGGCCAAAGAAAGGGTTGCGGGTATCTTTCCTTCAGGAAGAGGCGGGCGACAACCAACTGCCAAGACCGCAAAAAGCATGACTAAGAGTGTGTATTTATTCATTTTGTCTTATCCTGGAAATGAAGCGGGCCGGTCTTGCGACCGGCCCGCCTCTTCAAACGTGTTAGATACGATAATTAGAGAGGCGTGACCCGCACGAAGGTCAGGCCGGAACGGGCCAGATTCTTCGAAATGTTTCCCCCATTACCTGTCTCAGTAGAGAAAGGCAGGTAAGTTTTGTTATCGCTCGAAACTTCGATGCTGTACTGGATGAGGTTGGCACCGGTGAAGTTGGCGATCACATTTCCGGAACCGTCCCGAGTGAGGGACACATTAGGAACAACCACATTGTTTTCGGCAAACACGCCCAGCTGATCGGCCAAGGACCAACCCTTTTGCCAATTGAAGTCGCGGAATGCCCCACGGAAGGTGTTCGCAACAAAGAAGTTGCCTCTGTTAACAGTCACCGAAGGCTGAACGCCCGTAGTAGCTCCTGCAGCGACAGCAATCGAGGCGCGAGGATCCGTTCCGTTAGAACGTTCCGCGACACCTGCAGCAAGAATTGGATTAACACCGTTAAGACGACCATTCGAGCCTGTGCTGGTCACCACATCCGTGGCAACAAATAGGTTGTTGAGACCAGTAGCCAGCATTTTGTCGACTGCAAAACCATTGTTAATAGTGCTACCACCTGACGATGTACGACCGCTCGTCGTGGGGAACATCGCGGCGCCTGTCGAAGTATAGTTCGCGACAGTAGGAGTAGCTGTAGTTCCACCACCACACTTGGACCAAGTATTATAAGCAATTACCCCAGATGGTTCACCAGCAACCGTCGGGACAAACGGGGAAACCACAATCCTGCGACCTGAAGAACTGCTTGTCGCCTGGTCCTGAATCGCGCCTGAGGGAGATTCAACAAAGACGGAACTCAGAATCTTACCACCAGCGTTATCTTTGAAGTTGGGACCAGCACGATCCTTAGGGAAAGTGCCTTTGCAGTTATATCCCACACCAATCGCAGTCATATTGAAGTAGGTGAACTCCGTTCCAGGATAGGTGGCATTGGATATAGTGTTTGGATCCTCATTTCCGTCATTCTCAGTCAGATTATCCCCAATATTTCCGGAAGGCCGACCTGTATCCGCGTTGAAGGAGCGAGTATTATTTTGGAGAATGGATAGGAACTGACCATAGCCACGGTATCCCTGATCCGAGTCAAAACAGTCGTCCCCACCGAAATTCGCCGCGCAATACCTCAGGTTATTATAACCAGCGAACATTTCATAGTCGTCGTCGGCATTACCGAAGACCTCGAGATATTCGCTGACTGTGGCACTACCGACCGCACCATAGGTAACTCCGTTGATCTCGTTGTTTGGCGAGGCAATAAAACCGCCAAATGAAAACCGGCAGAACCTAATACATCCACTGTTGTCATTAGGGTTGGTACCACCATAAATTCCACCGCTGTAAGTCGCCCGGGCAACGGCATCATCAGCTTCTAGCCCGTAGACCGCACCGTCGATCGCTTGGAAACCTTCGATGAAGTTAGCACCGATTCCACCTTTCACCGGGATCGCAGATGGATCGGAAACCGCACCTGCTACTGAGCAAGTCGCGGTCGCTTGGGTAGTTGCGTTCCCATCCGTGATTGTCAGAGTCGGAACTGTCCCCATCGTCAAAACTCCACCTGCGCCTGGAAGCTTGACGACTACCCCATAAAGAGTGGTAGGAGCTAGCCGCATCTTGACGACTGGCAGAACCGTGCAGGTCGTGCTGCCGACAGCCGCGCCAGGTAACGTATTGTTACCAGTCAGGTAACCACTGGTATGAGAATATTTGAAGGCTACCTGAGCGCCGCTAAACCCGTTAGCAGTCAAGAACGGATCTGTGTCCTTTTTGGTAGGCACATTGTACTGCAAACCTGCAGTCGCAACAGGAACAGCTGTGATTTCCCAGTAATCGTCACCACCTGTGGCAGTCGCATCAGCAGCGCTTGTGCCCGTACCGGCGAAAACAGTGTCTATTCCATTGTTGTAAGAGACCGTAGGAATACCAAGAACAGTTTTAGTTGCAGTTCTGGAGCCGTCTGCAGGAGTTGCTACAAATGATGGTTTAGAACCAGTGAATTTTCCACCATTTGAGATATAGGTAGATGCTACGCCAACTGGATTGAAGAGGGCCTCTAAGCTATAGTTCTTGGCATCGCTAAAAGTAAATGTCGGATTTTCAGTGTAGCCGGAGCCAGTCGTGTTGATAGCCACCTGCAGATTGCCTGCAGCACCAGTCGGAGCACCGAAACCAACGGGCGCCCTGCCCAAGACGATCAAACCACCCCATTGGCCATCGACGCCATGCGCAGTAAAGGAGGAACCGGCTAAAACGGTGTTATACCTCGCAGCTTCAATTGCTATTTCAGCGTCAGTCTTAGTAACCCCGTTTAACGTGTTGGGAATGGTTTTAATTCCACCGGAAGTGAACGGGTCACCCCATGAGGTAAAGCAAATCGGGGATTCTGCGGTGCCTTGAGCCACGATTTGTGCGCCTCGGGTAATGATCAGACAGCCCACATCGGCCGGATTAAGCGTGCTCGTACCACCAGTAGTCGAGGGCTCGCCACGGATAATGGTTCCTGGCTCAATAGTCAAAGTGGCGGGAGATTCCACAAAGGTCAGGTTGTTCAAGATGTAGACCGTATCTGATGTCCAACGCTGGTCCTGGGTGATGACGGTAATACGATTGGCGAGAGGGCCGGTTGTTCTAGTAAGGTTACCGTCAATTTCACTGACGTTTTGAAAGTAATACCCGTTCCTGAATGTCCGAGTATCGGCTGCCTGAGATGAGCCCACCGCTAGGATCAATCCGAGTGTAATTTTGATGAGGTTGTTTTTCATTTTATTTTTCCTTGTTTAATTTTTCGGTTGTTTTGATTTTGAAAGTTAGACGGCCTGCCGGCGGAGGCGGAGAGCCCCCAGCCCGAGTGCACCCACTACCAGCAAGGTGGTGACGGAAGGTTCCGGCACGGCAGCGGCAGTGATTGAGTTGGCTGTCTGCGTACCGAAGATCAACTGACCATTATCGGCGTCCAAAGCGAAGTCAACGACGGGATCCCCAGTGTTGGCGAGGAAGTTCATTGCGGAACGAATAAGAATAGCATTGTTGGCCCCAGAAGCGGTCCAATTGGCCAATGCATCGGTCCAAGCGGAGTCTACCGAAGCCAAAGCCAAGATGTAGGCATCCTGACCGGCAAACTGGCCTGCAGCTACGGTGTAAGAACCAGTGATTCCGTTTCCGACGTTGATATTGGATCCACGGAGACCGTTACCGGTATCTCCGACGAGAGAACCATTGCTGATACCAAAACTGGCCAAAGGACGGAAAGAATTCAGCAGGCTGGACCCGCCTGCCTGTACATCAGACAGGGAAAGGAGGGTACCATTGGCTTCACTGCCAAAATTACCAATCCAAACACGACCAGTTTGGTTAAGAGGACTGAGAGCCGTCGGCAGATTGACTTCGAGATCGGCATAGAGAGTGTAACTCATATTGACCGCGTGGGCCGAACCGATGTTGAGGATGAAGCCAGCGACAAGGGCCAGCAATTTGATTGTGTTGTTTTTCATGTCTGTTTTTTTCCTTTGGGTTTAATTTACGAATTCTTAGCGCGGAAAAACATTCGGTTTTTCCAAGCATTCACATAATCACCAGAAGAGGTAAAGGTGGCAGCAAACGTCCCCGTCACACCGGTTTGAACTGTAATAGTGCTCCACGTGGCAGCACTCAGTTCGTTCTTAAACTCAATTGTGTAGCTAGCGTTGGGATTGCCGACAAAATTGTGAATGACCGAAGTCTGGCCAGCATTTAAAACGGGCGTGCCTAACGATGCCACGCGTAACGTTGTCGAGGCATATGCGGTAAGCGGGCGAACTTCGGTGGCGAGTGCGTAATTGGAGTTCCCTGCCTGAGAGGCGGTGATCTCGACAGGACCAGCTCCAACAATTGTGACAACATTCCCTTGGACCGTGGCCACAGCCAGATTGGATGAACTATAAGTCACAGGCAAATCGCTCGACGCCGTGGCGCCCAAGGTGAACGAATCACCAACGCTCTTGGAGGGCAGTGTGCCAAAGGTGATTGTTTGAGGCAAAGTGGCCGCACCTGGAGCGGAAGCGAGTTGAACCCCGCTTTGAGTAACCGAACCTACCAGCGCTGCCATATTAAAGGTGAAGGTCTCGGTGCTACCGACTGTGGTGTCTATGGCAATGGTTTCTCCAGGTAGCCGCAGGGGATCCCTGGGCATGTAAAAATCTGTTCCCTCTGGTAGGGCCCAAGTGAAAATTCCTAGCTGGTCAGAACCGCTTGTCATCACAAGGAAAGCCCTGTTTAGAGCCAAGGCATTATCAATTTCATCTATTACTGTAACCCCATCGGAATCGTAAACGTAAGTCGTGTCTACAGCGGTATAATCACCATCAAATAAATAGGAGTTTCCACCCGTGTAGGAGAGCTGAGCTATACTTATGAAACTGCTTGAGAGATTTGAGCGGTTGATTGCACTCCAGTTGGTTGGGACAGAACTGAACCACCCCAACTGGAGGGTTGTTGCCCCCGAGGTAGACAAGACTGTCCCTGTCGAACTCGTAGCGCCAAATGCATTTTCCCAATCAACAAGCAGTTCTATGTTGGCTGCTTTGGCACCCGACAAAGGACAGAAAAAACTTAAGATGGCGTAGAGCGCTATCCGGGATTTCTTTCTAAGATTTGTCATTTGCCCCTTTCTTATCGTTGATCCGCTTGGAATTTAATGGGTTATTTGGTGATCACCTGAGGCGCAAAGGCGATATTTTCCCTGACCTTGTTGACGATCAGGAATGCATCCCCTACTCCGAGAATCTTGTCGTCCGAAACAGCGCCCCCTGTGGATTTCACAAAGTTACTTCCGTTGTTGTGGTAGGAAACATACCTGCCCCCCTCAAGGAAGCGTAGGCTGTCCGCACCAGCTGCGTTAGCGCCCTTGGTGAGATACTTGGCCAAGTCTGATTGCGCCAAAGTAACCGCAGCGGGATATGGATTGGCAACGATCGTGCCGCTGGTTCCTTCAAGAGTGATCTGGCTACGGGCTCCACGATATTCACCCACCAAGTTGATGGTCTTGGCCAAGTTGGCCTTAAAGGCAAAGCCGGATCCGAGCGTAACTCGTACATGTGCGCGATTTAGACCAGTAGCACCGCGGTTGCTCTCCAAACGCCATCCGAAATTTCTCTGGTAGAAAAAGCGATTCAGAAGACCACTCGAGGAAAGCACGGAAATAACGTCAGATACTCCTACCGCGCTTCCGCTTTGCAACCCGGCTCCTCCTGGGAACAAGGAATCCAAGGTATGATCCAAGCGGAGGACAAAAGTGGTATCGGCGGTGAGCGCAGGCAAACTTCCAATTACGGTCGCCGTGCTTCCGCTGAAAGCAGTTACCTGCTTGATCAGACCGGTGGAGGGACCGCTTGTGAATTCCACAATGTAGTGGTTATCCGATGCTGGGGCCAGTTCAGCCGTGCCCACTTCGCTCACTGCGGAATAGGAGCCGAAAGTATTCACACCAAACGCCGTGAAGCTAGTGGCTCCGGAAATGACATCAGAGGCTACTTCGCCCTTGAGGAGGACTGGGCGGGCTAGGAATACGCCGACAAGTTTCGTTTGGCCCGCGGCTATGGCCACGGGGAGGTTGAGGTAAGCAGTGCCGACATCGGCAGCCTGCAAGGGCAACGCGAGGGCGGATAGTACGAGGATAAGGTTACGAATTTTCATATTGGTGTTTTCTCCTTGGTTTATTTTTGTTGAAGCCAAAATCTGTTTCGACATGCAGAAAAAGTACTCAGTAATATTTTTTCCGCTACTGGTTTATTGTAACGTTTGTGTGACAAAAATACTGCCCAAGTGGAAATATAATCATTGATTGGCAATGACTTGCGTTTTTTTATCTAAAAATGGCATATTTTCGTCACACAAGACTGACCTACTTTTGTCTCAGTCTCTTGCTGAAAACGCCGAAAAGTTCCGATCTTTACAAATTTCTAATGATGCCTTTTATCCACGCTGAATGAGTCCGTTCGTAGGATTCAAAATGACATCATATTGTCACAAGCCACCCTTTGACCTTTCGGAAAATGAGACTTACCTAACTACATGCCTATGTCCGCTTCCATTTTTAGTTTACCTTCCTTTTTCCTGTCCCCAAGGATAAGAAAGAAAAAAACCTGTTTGTTTTTCTCCCTCTTGGGAGATGGCATTAAAGCCATCGGAATGGTAGTTGGCCTGTTGGGCATGACCTCTTCCCTCCAAGCGATCGAAAAAGTCACGATCACCGGTACTGCTGGGATTGCGGATGAAAGTGGAAACTCGCTGGCCACCAGTTCCATCATCCGCGTCGGCGTTTTGAACGATTCAACCAGCACAACGACCCCGCTGACCGATGCTCAGATTGCAAGTTTACTGAACGGCTCCCAGGCGGAGGTCCGCACCAATCTGGACAATCTTTTTGCCACGGGAAAATCCACCCTTTGGGGATCCACCACCGTGAATACGGTTTTTAATGGCGCTGCCATTGCCAACCTCACGAAAACCTCCACCACGGTTTTTGACGGAAATCCTATTTATATTCTGGTTTTCAACACCACCTCGATCGCAACCGCCACCCAGGTCGGTGTTTTTGTTTACAATGACGGGGTCTCCTCCCTTGTCTTTCCTGCCGTGGGAGCCGGATCTTTGGCCTCCGCCGATCTCGAATTCGACGGCAATGATTTCGATGGTCCGAATATGCTCCCCTGTTTGGGAAGCATCGGAGCGGACGGCATTTACCGCTTGGCCACGATCGGAAATGGGTATGGCATCGTCAGTTCACTCACGGCCAGCGCCACCCGCAATAACGCCTTCAGCTACTTCATCACCGCCAACAACGGGGTCACTTCCTTCAATGCTACTAGCCTGCCCACCGGGCTTTCCATCAGCACCACAACGGGAGAAATCAGCGGCACCCCCACGGCCGACGCCGGGACTTACAACATCCTTCTCACTGCCACCGGCCCCCTCGGCGCTCGCACCGCCACGCTGGTTCTTACCCTCAGCGACCCTGCCGGAGACACCCCTTCGATCACCAGCAGCTTGGCCAACCAATCGACGGTGGCCGGTGTCGCTTACGCCGGGTACACCATCACGAGCGACAACCCCCCCAGTCTCTATTCCGCGACCGGTTTGCCGACGGGCATGTCCTGTGCCGCCGGCACAGGGGTGATTTCCGGAATTCCCAGCCAAACGGGAACTTTCAATGTGACCATACGGGCCACTAATGTCTCCGGAACGGGCTCCTCCTCCTTTTCCCTCACGGTAACCGCCCCTACCCTTAGCTTTACCAATGCGTCCCTGAGCCTCAACTCCGCAGGCACAACTGTCGCTCCCACCGGATCGGGAGGGTTTGTTCCCACGGCCTACACTCTCGGAAGCGCCCTGCCGACAGGATTATCCCTCTCTCCAACAACCGGTATCATTTCCGGCACTCCCACTGCGATCGGTACAACAACCGTGACGGTCAATGGAACGGCCAATGGAGTCACCGCCTCGGGAACGATCACCATCTCCGTCAACAGCCAAACCCCCACGCTGAACAGTGCCACCACGGTGACGGGATATGTGGGCACCCCCATCACCTACACCCTGACAACAACCGCGAATGTCAGCGCCGTAGCCCCTGATTCCTACTCCATTCTGGGATCCAGTGCTGTCCCTGTCTCTTGGTTGACTGGAAAGTTGAATGCCACCACCGGCGTGTTCCAGGTCACTCCGACTGAATCCGGGGTTTTTGCCGCACAGTTCCGCGCCAACAATGCTCTGAATGCCGCTGGTTTGGGCGGTGGAGACAGCCCCATCCTTACCGCCACCTTCACGATCGAAGTCAATCCTCCCACCTTAGTGGATAGCACGAATGCCTCCACTTATGTCACGTTGGCCGGCACCGACTATGTCTCCATGGCCGCCTACAGTACAAAAACCTTTACCATCAATTATAACGGGGCAACCACAACCTCCTTCTCAAATTTACCGGATTGGCTCTCGGGAACGACTTCCGGTCTAAATGCTTCCGTTTCCGGACGCCCCACCCAGCCGGGAACCTACACCATCCGTAAAACGGTCTCCAACATCGGTCGCGGAGGAGCTTTGCAAAGTGTCAGCCGTGACCTCGTGATCACCGTGGTCGGAAGTTCGCCCAGCGTGGTGGGATCCGGCTTTGTAACTCCTCCCGCCGGGCAAGTCGGCCAAGCGTACCGGCAATACATCACCGCCAGCGGGGCTACTCGTTCGGCCGCCGACCCTGTATCTTTTAATGCGTCGGGGCTTCCTCTGGGTCTCTCCTTCGCCACGGCCGCCGACCGTCAGATGGGTCTGATTACCGGCACCCCCACCCAAGCCGGTACCTACGCAGTGAAATTTTACATCGCCAACCCCAAGGGTTACATCACCCAGAACGCCACCCTCACAATTCTCCCATGAAAAATCCTAATCCCTCTTCCTTTTTTCGCTTTATCGGAAAGCTCGGGCTGCTGCTTATTCTCACGCCCAAGCTTTTTGCCGAACCCGTACAGCTACCCTATTCCCTGCCTCCCGGTCGAAGCTATGTGGGAGTTCCCCTCCTTCGTCCCGCGCTATTCTCGGGAAAGATCAATCATGCGGACTCCGCTCATTTCCGCATCCAGGTGAATTCTTATCCTCCCATCGATTTCACCACCGTCCCAGGATGGGGCACCGGCCCTTGCTTTTTAGAAGTTTCTTCGGCCCCCGCCGACGCCTCTCTCGAGGGCGAACGGTACGAGGTGGACCCCGTTCGGACCCTGGAAGAAAAAGGTTTCGTGGTGCTGAAAGTCTCCCCGTACAGCACCCGGACCGATCTCCCCTCCGCTCTGGCTGGCGCCAGCTTTTCCATTCATCCCCATTGGACACTCTCCTCCCTGTTCGGCAGCGCCAACACCACGGCCCTTGGAAAAGGGTGGTCGGCCGCTGCCAGTGACGAAATCCGTCTTTACGATCCCACTGCGAAATCGGGCTATCGTGCCTTTTTTTCCTGCACGGGGGATGCCAAGAATCTTTCGGGATGGCGATTGGCCGCCAACCGAATGGGGCCCGAACAATCAGAGACCGTTTTCCCGCCAGGTTGTGGAATCGTCCTATGGAGGAAATCCGAGAGTAATTTGACCTTCACGGTGACGGGCGAACCCCGCACCCACGCTTTTCGGTTCCCCCTTCGCGCAGGAATGAATCTCTTGGCTCCCGGGCATCTGAAAGATTTCTCTCTCCAAGGACTTTCTGCAGTCTCCGCAAACGGGTTCGTGGCAGGTTCCGCTCCCGCCAGTTCGGATCAGGTCCGCATTCTGGTGGGACAAAGAATGGAAACCTTTGCTTTTCTGGCCGGGACACCGCCCCAATGGGTATGCCTAGAGTCCCGTTACAGCCTTCCCCCGGAGGAAGCCGTGATTGCTCCGGCGACCAAAGCCTTGGAAATTCGCAAGGTGAAGGCCGACCCCGACTTCGTCATTCCCTACGTCCCTTGAGGACCTTCCCAACTCATTGGGAATCAGAATCCGTATTTCAAGCTTAGGGAAACATCATATCCCTTGGTATAAGCCAAGTAATCCACTTCAGTCCCCTGATAGGTGATGGTCTGCCGGAAGATCGGGTTCAGAAGATTCTTTCCTCGGAAGGTAAAGGACCAGTGATCGGCGAACTCCTGGGTCAGATTAAAATCCAAAGAGGGCGCTGGTTGCTCGTAAATATCCGGTAAATCGTAGCCCACCGCATAGAGGTAAGGCCCCGTCACATTATAAAATAGTCCGGCAAAGAATCCGTTGGGTTGGTCATCGTAACTGAGGCCGGCATTGATGATATACAGAGGTTGCCCCTGCAAGGGGCGGGTAGTGGAGTAGTTGCCCACTCGGGTCTGGGCAATTCTCTGCTGGTCGGCGCTGAGGGGCACTTCGGACTGAACGTAGGTGGCATTAAAGTTGACGGAGAAGTTTTTCAGATACTCGTGACACTGATCCAGCCTTTTGCGGGCTTCGAATTCTGCCCCCCAAAGGGTGCCGTTCTGGTTATTCTGATACTGATAGAACTGGGTATCCCCCAGTTGGGCGATCGACTGCTCAATCGGAGCTTTGATGGACTTATAAAATGCGCTCACGGCAATCACCTCTCCCCCACGTGGGAAATATTCGATCCGCATGTCGTAGTTGTTGACGTGGGAAACCTTCAGTCGGGGATTGCCGACAAAGATGGTGGCATCGGAAAAGTCTTGGGTCACCACCGGCCCCATTTCTTTGAATGAAGGCCGGGCAATCGTTTGAGACCAGGCGAGGCGTAAATTCATTTCGGGCATGATCTGGAATGTGGCACCAGCCGCTGGCAGAAGATCCAGCTCCTGAATATCGGCCGTAGCGGCGGCCGTCGTCGGGAAAAGCGTGGAGGTAGGCCCCTTCACTTGGATGTTGGTATTTTCAAAACGGGTTCCACCCGTAAAGGTCAACTGCGGAAAGAGACGAAAGTCGGTCATCACATAAGAAGCCAGTACTTGCTGGTAGGCGTTGTAGTAAGTCCCCAGTCCGGACGAGTTGTTCGAGGCGGTCCACGACATGAAATCTCCGTTGCCCTGCCCGGTCGGATTGACCAGTCCGGACCGGTTTTCGTTCAGAAAGACATCATTCCAGTTCTGCCCATTTGCCTCCGCCTCGTTGTAGGCCTGATAGTCCTGCGGATAGTCAGTTCCGCCGTATTCGTAAACAAAACTGGCCTGGTTGTAATCTCGTTGTGTCGTATCGATGTAAAAACCCGTTTTGAATTTGCTGGGATTGTCCTTCTCCTCGAAATAGGGCACGGAAATGTTGGCAATGGCGTTGTACTCTCCCTCCGTGAGTTGCCGTTGATACCGCTGGAGAGGCCGTTTCGATGCCGTGAACGAAGGATCCCCTGGCTGGAGTTCCGTGTAACCCCCCGTGGTCGGGTCATAGGCATTCTGAAAAAGTCGCTGGTCCGGCTCGTTCAACTGGGCTTGCCCAAACCCCCCGACCCAATCGATCTCGATTTCCCGGAACGTGTCGATCTTGTGATCTCCGTTCAACTGGACATAACCCAACTGCCTTTCACTGTACTGAATCGTGGTGTACTGGAACTGTGTGTCGGCTGGCAGCGAAGGGTTCAAAGCTTTGTCGGAAAACTGGAAGTCTACCGTATCCGTGGCCTGCTGGTTAAAGATCACGTTGATCGCCACCCGCTGGTCCTTTTCCGGCTGGACGGCAAAATTCACCAGTCCGCCCCAAAGAACATCCTCCGAAGCCTTGTTGTCGCTGAGAATGATATCGGGATTAAGTGCGCCTGCTTGAATGGAATAATTTCCTCGGGTGGTTTGCGGATTGAAAATATTTTTATGCCGGTAACTGAAGGCACCAAAGGTGCCGATTTTCTGATCCGGCCCATAGTCCACCGAATCCCCTCCCTGCATGTTAAAGCTGTAGTTCGGACCCGGCGTGCTGTTGGTCAGGCCCACCACGGAACTCATCTGCCGCATGGCGTTGTTGACGTTCTCTGCCTTGTCGAGGTTGGCATTTCCCGCGTTCAAGGTCTGGGGATCCAGATTCACAAGATTGGGATTATTGATCACACTCTGAGGAATTTCCCTCTCATTGGCTCGAAAGCCGAACGGTCCCGTTCCCCCTCCCGCGTAAGTCAGATAATCCGGATTGAAGGTGGCCTGGCTGTTGTACTCCACGGTGGCAGAAGCTCCGAACGAAGGTTTGTCCGGAAACTGCTTCGTGCGGATATCGACGCTACCCCCCGTGAAATCTCCTGGTTGATCCGGAGTGAAGGTCTTGGTTGTGTTGATGCTCTCCAAAGTCGGCCCCGGAAAAAGATCCACGTTGATCGCCCGCTTATCCGGATCGGACGAAGGCAACCTCCCCCCATTCATCAGCGTGTTGACGTACCGATCGGACAGACCGCGCACGACGACGTATTTGCCGTCCACCACCGAGGTTCCGACCATCCGCTTCAGCGCATCACCGGCGGTGGAGGCTCCCAGCTTGGAAATCAGATCCGCCCCGATGGTGTCCAAGACGGCCGTGGCCCCCTGCCGTTCTGCCAAAAGTCCAGTTTCCGAGGTTTTTTCCAAATCCCCGGGAACCACTAGCTCCTCCATTTCCTCCACCTCGGCGATTGTCTCCACCCGAATATCGTTAAACAGTCCGCTCGCAACCGAAACATCCGGCATGGCTCTCGTGACATAGCCCGACGAGCGTGCCGTCAGGACATAAACTCCCGGAGGCACCCCGCTGATCGTGAAACGCCCAGCTTCATCCGTCATCGCCCCGAAGGGTGTGTCCTGCAAGGCGACGGAGGCCCTAGCAATCGGTTGACCAAAATCGGAATCCAGAACCTGCCCGCGGATTCCGCCGAACCCTTGCGCAAAAAGAATGCCTGGCAGGAAAAGAAACAGTCCCGTCATCACTAAACGAATCAACCAAGAAAAAAACTGCGAAGGCATACTCTTTTTTGGATTTTACCCTGAAGGATGCGATGGCGTTTGATCGGTCAAAAACACAGCTTGTGAATCGATTCCGAACAACCCCAAAACGACACTTCGACGACTATTCACAGGTTCTTTTCTGACTCTCGGATAGACACTTGAAGCTTCCCGCTGACTTTTCATTCTTCCTCCTTATGTGCCGAAGGGGTGTGTGGATCGCTTGGCTAACGCTTTTTTCAGCGGTCTCTTGGGGTGCGGACACTGGCGGAGTCGATACCGCTCAAAATGACGCGGCCAATGCCCATCCTTTCGTAACCCCGCCTCCTTTGTCGGATCCCAATGCGGAACTGGTGGACCGCCCCCTCCCTGGAACAAAATCCGAGGCTGACGGATCTTTTGCCGGTGAAAATGGCGGGGCTTTGACCCCCTACTACGTTCGCACCGGGATCGGCTTGAGTTTCATTACCAATGTGGATTACCCGGATTTCGGCATTACTGGCAGCGTCGACATGGCTCCGGGTTTTGCGACGGGGGTGATGTTGGGTACACAGTTCCACGACAACATCGCCTTCGAAATCGAGGGCGGCCTGCTTTACAATACGGTTTATTCCAATCAGGCGGGAAATATCACAGCGACCAATATGGCGCAGATCACCAATGTTCAGCTGTTTCAGGTTCCGATGATGGGGAATTTCATTTTCCGTACCGATCCCCTAGGAGCCACCCGGATTCGCCTGGTCGCAGGAGGTGGCATGGGAGGCATTTTTCGCCAAGTCTTTGTCACTGGAACTCCGAACAACTACACCGAAAGCCAGACCTTGGCTGCGTATCAAGGGTTTGGCGGAATTCAGATCAATCCTGGAGAGCCCGATCTGATGGTGGATGTTCAGTTTCGCTATTTGAATTCGATCACAGGACAGTCGGTTCCCTCCATGTCGATCATGGGGACAGTGACGATTCGCTTTTGAGCCAAGGTGTGAATGTGAGAAGGTATGCGAGGGGATTCAGGGGTTCAGGAGTTAAGGGGTTAAGGTTTTTAAAGTCGTGCTTACTGATCATGATGTTTTTCTGTGGATCGAATCTGTTTGCCCAGAGATTGTCCCTGACCGACGTGCAGGCCCAGCCGGTCACGGGTCCAGGGCCAGGCCTGCGGATTGCACTCGGTGGCACGGTCAATTCAGACATGTCGGTCGCCCAACGGGACACCCGAGATTATCCTCAGGCGAATATCAGCCCTCTCTTTTCGAATCAGGTGCAGTTCAATGGAACAGTCAGTTATGAGTCGATCGGTTTCAACCCAGGTTTCCGTTTCGATTTTGCCCCAGGATACCGCCTGAACGAGTGGATCAATTTCGAGTTCGAAACTGGTTGCATCTACAACACAGTCGAGTCGTACACCATCACGGGAAATGGGACTTTCACAGGGGTTGGTGGCAATCCGAATCTCAATGGAACGATGAAGATGGATGCGGAAGGATATCTCTTGCAGGTGCCACTGATGGTGAACGTCGAGTTTTCTTATCCGATCGGGGATGGATGGAGACCATTTGTGGGTGCAGGCGGAGGGGGCATGTTCCAAAAACTCACTGTCAGCACCATCTCGGGAACGATCAACTATCAGGGGGACTTTAATCAGTCGAACTTCATGGGAGCGTGGGAGGCCTTCCTTGGGTGCGGATACCAGGTGGCACCAGGTTTCGATGTGTCGATCGCGTATCGTGTCGATGGGGTGCTCAGCCCAGAATTTGGGGGCTACACCATGCAGAATTTTTACACCCAAGCGGCCGAATTTGAGATGAATTGGAGGTTTTGAGGAAGGGGATTCAGGGGTTCAGGGGTTCAGGGGTTAAGGGATTCAGGGAACACGTTGCTCACGCAAAGGTCGCCAACCCTACTACGTCCCGCATGTGCGGTACTTCGAAGGGGGCCCAGGGCGGGCGGGTGAGAATGTAAGAACGTGGGAAGGTGCGAAGGTTGTTTTGCAGCTGGAAGCTTAGGTAGCGGCGGCATCTCCGAGGCCGCCTCGCTGGGTGCTCAAAGCTGGAGAATCAGCGCAGGCTACCTGGGTTTTAGGATTATGAAGAGACAGACTCCCCCGCCCAGAACTGTTACTAAAACTTATTCGTACCTAGTTGGCATTAGCACTTAATTGTCACACTACATTTCTCGCTTAGCCAATGGCTCATTTCATTCTTAGGGCTATGGTTTTGCGTATTTTTTTATTGGGTCTTATTTTCTTGGTGGCTTGTCCTATTCAAGCCCAAGAGAACTCAGGCCGGCTGACCGTTGCCCCTTCCAGCGTAACTAACGCACCGTCGGCCACACCAACCCAGCCAGCTGCCACAAAAGCCCCAGAACCAACATCGAATATGGTGGATGCTCCACTTCCAGAAATTGCCAACCAACCCAATGTCATCACCCCATCCCAGACCTCAGGAACCGATGGTCCTAAGGGTCCGCGTGATGGCCACTGGTACGCATCGGTATTTGGCGGGGCCATGGTTGAGCAGTTTCAAGTCAATGCAACTTCAACTGCGATTGGCCAACAACCTCTGGATCAAGGGCCGAGTTCAAAGTTGGGGTCCTACGCAGGTTTCAAGGTGGGGTACGATTTCGCAGTGCGCGACGTCCAACTAGCATTCGGGGGTCCTACTCCAATGCGTACATCCATGGAGTTGGAAGGAAGCTATTTAGGAACCTACGAGAAAATTCCTCTTTATAACGTCAGCACAGGTAGTCCGACAGTTGGTTATGAAACCTACAGTCTGAACGCCTATAATGTCATGTTAAATGGCTTGGTTAAATTCGAAGACCTTCCTGTCACCCCTTACTTTGGCGGTGGGGTCGGCGTTGTTTTTATGTCCGCCTTAAATCACAAAATGGACGTAAATGGCATCGTCAACGGGACTCCGACAACTTACTCCACTACTTCCTCTACAGGAAACAACACTAGCCTAGCCCTTCAGGCCATAGTTGGACTGGAAAAAGAAATCTATGACAACCTCACTCTCTTTGTGGAATATAAATTTCTTGCCTGGCTCGATGTGAGATTTGCCTACGGCAGCGAACCAACCCTTAGCACCCCTCCGACGCAAGGCGGATCAAACTCACAGAACGATTTTACCGCCCAGCAACTTCTATCAGCTGGTGTGAAATATAGCTTTTAATTACTATGAATCCCACTGTTTCCTATTTATTTTCTTCCAAGCTCGCAAAGCGATCGCCAGTGAGCCGGTTAAGAACACTCGTTCTTTGTCGTGCCACCTTGTTTTTCATTTATTCGCTCTCCTGCTTGACCCTTCGTGCAGCTGAAACGAGTTCCCCTACAAACACCCCCACCCCAGCCCCACCCGCGATGAAGGTTACCAGCGAGACTGCCCCCCTCATCGAGGCCACTCGTGAAACCTTGACCAAATGGGTTGAGACCAAACAACTCATCTCCAAAGAAAAGTCGGAGTGGGCATCCGGCAAGGACATCTTGGAAGATCGCGTCCGCCTAGCCGAAGCTGAAACCGCTACCGTTCGGGAGAAGTTAAAGGAAATCTCCGTAGCCGTGGCAGAAGCCCAAAAGAAACGAGACGAGCTTGCGGCTCAAACCGACAAACTAAAAGCCACCGCTGAAAAATCGAAGGCCATGGTCATCGCTGCAGAAAAGAAGCTCCGCCCCCTCCTTCCCCAACTGCCCGAGCCTCTCCGTGAAAAGCTCAAGCCGATCATTGCGCGCTTTCCTGAAGACTCGGAGAAATCGACCGCTTCCCTGGCGGAACGCCTCCAAAACGTCTTAGGTATTCTTGATCAAGCCAGCGCCTTCAACTCCACCGTGGCTAGCGTGAAGGAGCTCCGCACCTTTCCCGATGGCACACGTGCCGAGGTCACCACCGTTTATCTTGGCCTTAGCCAAGCCTACTATACCAACCGCGAAGGCACCTTAGCGGGAATCGGTCACCCCGGACCCGATGGCTGGGTCTGGAAACCTGACAATACCAACGGAAAGAAAATCCTCCTCGCAGTGCACTATCTTGAAGGAAAGGAAAAGGGGACTACCTTTATAGATCTCCCAGTAAAAATACAATGAGTACAAATTTTCAGCGTTCGTCCTTACGTTATCAACCGAAGGTGATTTCGAATTTTGGAATTCGGATTTCGCAATGGATCCTCTCAAGCCTCTTGTCTGCCTTGCTGATTTCTACCTTCAGCGCGTTCGCGGAGCAATCGCCCGATGCCAATGTCCAACTCCGAGCCCCCAAAGCGGAGTTTGTTGCACCTCCATCGGACAAGCCTTCAACCCCCGAGCCTGCCCCTGCCCCTACGATCCTTCCTCCCGCTCCTCCCAAGGCGACTGATATCCTTGCAACCGCATCCACAAAAGCCCGAGCCGACCTGGATGCAGCCTTAAAAGAGCTCACCGCAACTCGGGAAAAGATTTCTTCGGAAAAACTGCCCCTCAGCAAAAAACTTTCTTTGGCCGAGGACGACTTGGCTCTTGCCCGAAAGGAGCTGGACCTTGCCCAGCGAGCCCGAGACATGAAAAATCTCGATCAATCCTCACTGAAGGCGGAAATCAAACAGCGCGAAGAGGAAAACACCTACATGCTCAACCTGCTGAACGAATTCGGCAGAAATTTCGGGGAGAAAAGCATTCATATTTCAGAACGTGCAGGTCACCGCGAGAAGCTCGACCTGGCCAAGGCCACCCACGAAAACAGCAACGCATCCCACGAGGATAAGTACAAAGCTTCCTTCCGCGTCGTCGATGCCGCCCTCACCCGTATCGAAGACCTTCTCGGTGGCCATAGCTACCCTGGGGTGGCTCTTGATGCCCAAGGGGGACTAGTCGAGGGCAAGTTTGCCCAGATCGGCCCCATGGTCCTCTTCTCCTCTGCCGACGGCTCGGTTGCAGGCTGGGCCTCCGAGGCCAAGGGATCTAAAGAAACCGTTCTGAAAGGGGCGGAACACTCGAAAATCTTTGGCACTGCTTTCGCCTCCCTCATGGCTGGAGGGGAAGCGGTCATTGCCTCTGATTTCACTATGGGACAGGCCCTAAGAAATTACGGGAACAAAAATTCGATCATCCGTACCTTCATTCACGGCGGGCCCATCATGTGGCCCCTGCTCTTTTCCGCAATCGTGGCTGCGATTGTTTCTCTCGAACGGTCTCTGTTTATTGTTTCGGAAAAACGGCGCCAAAATCCTGAGCAGGTTGAAAAGATCTTCACTTTGGTGGAAAGTGGCAACCAGCCGATGGCGATCCAAGTCGCCAACGGCTCCACCGATTTCGTGGCTCGAGTCCTCGGCTTCGCCCTTGCCAACGCCAACCTTTCTATTAGCCAAGCCATCAACAAGGCGAGTGCCATCGAACTCAAAAGGTTTGGCCGTGGTCTACCCATCCTCGACACCATCATCACCGCCGCCCCCCTTCTCGGACTGCTCGGCACGGTGACCGGCATGATGAACACCTTCAGCATGATGGGTGGGGATGAGCTGGGAGCTCCTACCGCCATCACAGGCGGTATCGCCGAAGGTCTGATCGCGACCGCATTCGGTCTGTTGATCGCCATCACCTGCTTGTTCCCGAACAACTATCTCAATGCCCGAATCGAATCGGCCCAACACGAAATGGAAGATGCCGGCCGCCGACTCGAACTAATGCTCATGGCAGAAAAAGCCTTCGAAAGAGCCAGTCACTCCCATGGAGGGGATCATGGGAATCCTCCTCCCGCCCCCCGTTCGACTCCGCCTCCATCGCCTATCCCGCCATCCTCACCCTCAACCGCAGCCACCCGCATGCCCGTGGCTCCTCCCAGCTCGGTTGTACCCCCAGCAACCCCCCCGCCCTCTCTTCCAGCGGTGACTCCGCCAACTCCCCGCCTCCAAGCCAAACCTGCGATCCCCGCGAATAAACCCGCCGCTGGGAAAATTGGCCTCAAGCTTCTTTCCCTCTTTAAGCCCAAATCCAGCGGCCCCTCCACAGGAAAGGCCTAAGCAAAATGGCAGGCGGAGGCGGCGGTGTTTCTAGAGGAGGGCGAAAAAAAGCCCGGATCGAAATCATTCCTCTGATCGACATCATGTTCTTCCTTCTCGCCACCTTCGTGATGGTTTCCCTTTCCATGGTCAAGAACGAGGGAGTCTCCGTCATGCTCCCCGGCTCCAGCACCTCCGAGGCGAAGGAGAAGGACGACAGCATCACCACCGTTTCCGTCGCAGAAAGCGGCGACGTCTACATCAATCAGGAAAAAGTTACGATGAGCCAACTCCCTCTCCGCCTCTCTTCGATCAAAGCCTCAAACCCAGATCCGAAATTTACCCTCAATGCCGACGCCCGTGCCAATTTCGACAAAGTGGTCGTTGTCCTGGATGAAATCCGGAAGCTCGGTATCACCAAAATCGGTATCTCCACCAAAACTCGATAATGAGTCCTGCCTCTCCTCCTCCACTTCCGCGGCCTACCCCCCCCGCCTCGCGGTCTCCCAATTTTCAGACACGGAAGGAAGCCAATCTTTATCCCCTCTGCATGGCCGCCATCTTGGGCTTGGCCCTCTTCTTGATCGTCGTCGTAGGTGGAATCCTTTTCCCCGTCTCTAATTTTGAGAAGAAGAAGAAAGTCGAAGATATTCAAGAGGTCGATATTTCCAACATCAAAAAGCCAGACACCGAGCCCCCCAAAGAAGACGTCGAGCAGGAGAAAGAGCCACCCCCTCCAGCCCCCATTATGGAAAATGTCAATGTGGCCGCCCCCCAGATGGATGACGCTCCCGCCCTCGCCCCGATGAGCTTGAGCGATCTCGAATCCGCCCTCGCCCCCGGTGGTGGTGGCGGGATGTTTGGTGGGGGAGGAGGCTTTCAATCGGGTCGCATCGGCGGGAAAGGCGGCCCCGGAGGAACAGGCACCGACATGGATCAAGCCTTCTCCATGGCCGACCTCGATCAAAAACCGCGCGCCGTTTACCAGCCCGCCCCAACCTATCCAGCCGCCCTCCGCTCTCGAAAAATTGATGGCGTGGTCACAGTAATATTTGTCGTCGATGCCAGTGGTCGAGTCGCTAATGCCAAGGTGGAAAAAAGTTCCGACCCTGCGTTCGATAAACCTGCCCTCGATGCGGTGCGCAAATGGAAGTTTGAACCCGCAATGAAAGAGGGCCGAAAAGTTTCGGCTAAAATGCGTGCCCCCATTCGCTTCGACACCAAGGCCTCTTCATGAAAAGAATTCTCCTTCTTTCCTTGGCCTACACCCTTCCCCTGTTTGCTGAGCCAGCAGATCCCTCGGCCCACGACCCCAAGCCCGCCCCCGGCTCCCCTGGCGCTACTCGTGCTGCGGTCATGCAAATCTTCGCCGATCCCGACTTCCGCAAACGCGCTATCGAAAACTTTAATATCTCCAGCGATCTCGAACCCAAACTTCCCGCCACCGAGAAAGATGCCTTTACCAAGATCGCCGACCTTGCCGCTACCGACGTAGTCAAAGCCTACTTCGAATTAAAATCTATGGTTACTGCCGATTCGAGTGCCGTGTTCGATTTCACTCTCGGATCAATCGCCTATCAGCTTAACCGACCAAACGAAGCCGCTAAATACCTTGAGAGTGCTACTCGGAAATTCCCCAACTATCTTCGTGCTTACAAAAATCTCGGCTTAATTCAACTTCAACAGGGCCGAACCGATGATGCCATCAAGAGTCTGACCCGCTCAATCGAGCTGGGTGGAGGAGACGGCAACACCTTCGGCCTCCTCGGTACCGCCTACGTCTCGAAAGAAAATTTTGTCTCAGCCGAGGGAGCTTTCCGCAATGCTCTCCTTCTTCAGCCTACGACCCCCGAGTGGAAGCTGGGTCTGGCCCGCTGCATCTTCCGCCAAAACAAATACGCCGAGGCCGTCTCACTGATGAACGACCTTATCGAACGGCAACCCGACAAACCTGAATTTTGGCTTCTCTTAGCTAGCGCCCACCTCGGACTCAAAGAGCCTATCGCCGCAGCCACCTGCTACGAAATGATCGACCGTTTAGGAAAGTCCACCCCCGACACATTGACCTCCTTGGCCGACATCTACATCCAAGAATCGAACTATCCCTTGGCAGTGGAGACCTACCTGCGTGCCCTCGATCTCAAACCTGGCCAGAAGATTGATCGCCCCCTTCGGGCTGCCGAGGTGTTGAATGGTAAGGGCGCGCCAGCAGAGGCGGGCATCCTTTTGGAAAGATTGAAGATTTATGCAGGCAACAATATCGATGCGGACAAAAAGAAGAAGATGTTGAAGCTGGAAGCCAAAATCGCCTCGGCCCAAGGCAAAACAGCCGAATCCGCTGCTGTCTTGGAGCAGATTCTCAAAGAGGATCCTCTGGACGGAGATGCCTTACTACTCCTTGGGCAACACTATGCGAAAAGCAACCAGCCCGAAAAAGCGATCTTCCTCTTTGAGCGTGCGGAGGGGATGGAGCAGTTTGAGGCGGATGCTAAGGTTCGCCATGCCCAAGTGCTCGTGACCGCAGGCAAATATGACGAAGCCGTCCCCCTCCTAAAACGTGCCCAGGAAATCAAAGCACGGGACAGCATCGCCCGCTACCTCGAACAAATCGAACGCCTCCTCAAAACCCGAGCCAAGTAATTTAGCGATCCCACTCTTTTGCTTCAGCTACCCCCCTTGATTTTCAGCAAACCTAGGCTTCACTGTAGGATATGAAGAGAGTTGCTCGGTTCCTCGCCTTGATGGTTTTCTCGCATGCGATAGCTGCGGTTGACTACTCGGCCTCGCTGGAGCAGAAGGCACGGTCGGGGGATCATCAGGCTCAAATGGATCTAGCGATTGTCTATGAGCAGGGTCGAGGCGTGCCAAAAGATGAGCGTAAAGCGATGGAGTGGTTTCAAAAAGCCCGCCAAGGGGGATATCCGGATCAGGAGCTAGCGCAACTCAACCAACAGAGGGTGGCTCTTGCCAGCTCCAGAATCGAAATAGCCGTCCAAACTTATCGCACTCAAAATGGGGACCGCCTCCCTACGTCCCTAGCCGAACTTTCCTCTCTTGGAATTTTGACCGAGGCGCCCAAAGATCCGTGGGGTCGAGAGATTGCTTATATTCCCTCACCCGATGGTAAGACCTACTCACTCTTTTCGATGGGTCCTGATGGTGCTCCCAAAACCTCCGATGACATTGTGGCTCTCCAATCTGGACCCAATCTGGATGTCGAAACGGCGGCTGGAAGCGAGGAGCCTCCGATGCCGTGGTGGAAGGCTTGGCTGGTCAAGATCTGGAGCTGGCTGACCTTCTGGAGGCGTTAGCCGGCAGCCAGCTTAGCATCGGAGGTCGGGTTTAGGAGCGGCGGATGGGAAAGCCGCGGAAAGGGCGCAGAGCAGGAGGGCTACGCCTTACAGCCAAAAATACCACCAAGGCCTCTCCTCGCCGATCGTCCACTCATCGCGGAGATCGTTCGACAGGGTCGATTCCTTAACCACCCCATTTTTGCCTGGGAAATAAACTGTGCTTTCAACATCAGCTTCTTCGTATCGAATTTTGGGGGTTGTTACGATCTTCATGCCGACAAGATGGTTTTTCTCCTGTACCTTGCCAGCAACGTTTGTGTGACATTTTTACAAATGTTTTTCCCGACTTGCTCGCACTTTGCCTCGCCTTGGCCGTCCCCTTTCTCGACGTGGCACCGATTCCCCTGCATGCCAGTGGGGTGAAATTATGTATTTTTCTTTTCGGCCTTTTGTTCCTAACGGGAACGATTTCCGAAGGCCAAACTCCGCTGGCTGCACCTGCACCCGCTCCTATGGATGAAGAAAATTATGTACCCCCGTGGAAGATGGGAGATTCAAAAGAGGGCACGGGCTTCGACTGGTACGTTGCCCCTGCTATGGGAATTTCCATGATCAGCGATACCGATATTAATCAGTTCTCAGGAAACACCAGTGGCACAACTGTGAGCAGTGGAGCTGCCACCCTCGCCTTCAATCCAGGATTTCGGATGGACTGTCCGATTGGAGCCAAAATCACCGACTGGTTTGCGCTCGAATTCGCTCCCGGGTTTATGCTGAATACGATTCAGTACATCGAGCCCACCAATGGATCTCTCTCGATCGGCACCCAGACCGTGTCCCAAAATGGTCAGGGCTCCTTGGTCGGCGACTACTATCAAATCCCGATGCTTGCCAACTTCCTCTTTACCATTCCGATCCATCCCCAATTCACCATCACAGCGGGCTTTGGCGTGGGAGGCATGGTGTCTGCAGCCCAAACAACCTCTCTCCAAGGTGTTTCGCTGGAAGGCTCTGACGGAATCGGCACCGCCCTCTCCTTTGCCTACTCGGGCCAATTTGGACTAGATTTTCCCTTTTCGGAAAAAATGCAGGCAGGCCTTTATTACAAGTACACCGGCACCGGAGCTCAAGATTTTACGGGCGGCAACTTCTTCCAATTCGTCCAGAATAACAACGGGACTTCCACTCAGAGCGTCGAAGGCTATTTCCTCTATCGGTTTTAACCCCCCCCCAACATCTCTTCGATAGAGACTGGGGTCGTAGATCGGATTTATTAAGTTTGTCTACGGATTGCCTGATTCAGAAGTGGCAAGAAGGCAATATCTTTCGGCCGACCTACTGCTTTTTTTGAGCGGATAATGGAACGAAGTGGGAGGACTCGAACAACCTGACCCGCAAAGCGCAATCTTCGCGCTTTGGGGTACTCCTGGGAAAACGATCGCAATCCATCCAACCGAAACAGAAAATTTACTAAAGTATCATCTTTTAGTGCGACGACGGTTCGGGCAAGGACCGATCCCCCCATGCGCTGGGCGATCCCCAGCAACCGAGGATAGGATCGTTCTGGGAGATCTACCCAAAGATCGGTGTCGATCGTCCCAGCCGGGACCCCTTGGAGAACAGCGGCAACCATTCCCGCGAGTTGAAAACGGATTTTCTCTTTTTTAAATTCACGGAGGAGGAGACCAAGCTCCGGAAGGCGACGACGCGACGATATCGTTCGTCGGGGGTGGCTTGCTCGAACCATTGCCACATCACCTCTTCGTCCCCCCCCTTTTTTTTTCTCATTCCCAACGTTAACCCTTATCCTTTGCAGGGTGAAGACGGAAGATTAGTTCAGAGCATCCGGTCACCGAACAAACGATAGGAAATGACTTAAGCACTCTCCGCCGAGGTTAGGCTTTTGAAGGTGCAATAGTACCCGGAGTTTCAAGGTTCTATTTTGGATTCTTGTAACTCGAGAAAACCTCCTAGCAAAAAGCAGGCTTTTAAATTACTATACACAAATGACTTATATTGGGCCGTAGGTCATAAGTCTCGTTCCCCATAAAATGCACGCCTGCCTTTCAAAGATAATCGACCCTTCACATCAAGAGAATTGCCTCGGCTAGGGCTCGAACCTAGGACCCGGTGATTAAGAGTCACCTGCTCTACCAACTGAGCTACCGAGGCGTAAGCCGAATATCATATCGCCCCCGCCCCCCCTCGGCAATTCCAGACCACTTCAGATTTTCTTCGGTTCCACTCCCTCATCTCCCGCCAAAATTAGTGCCACCACCACCAATCCCAAATGAATCCCAATATCCGCCACCGTCGATTGCCCCCCAATTAACATCTGCCCAAATGCCAAGGAAATATAAAGGAATCCCGCTAAAACCAATGGCACCCGATTCCTCCCTGCCACCAAGATCCCCGCCCCCAACAATATCTCGGCATAGGGCAAGCCACCGACAAACAACTTCACCGACCAAATCGGCGGGAAAGGACGTTCCAAAAACGGTTGCATCAACGCCGGCATGACCTGCGCATAAAACTGAGAAAAACTTAATCCTTCCGGCCCATTGAATTTTCCCAGTCCCGCTGTTAAAAACCGCAGCCCCAGAAATAACTGCAAAAGAAGAAATGCCCAGTCCCGACTTCCCCACCGAATCCAAAACGGCCGCGCGTCTAACGGATCCATCCTCATACCCTTTCCCCCAATCGAAACTCCCGATGCGCCGCACGCACCGCCTTCGATCCCGCCTCTTCATCCACCACCACCGTAATCTTGATCTCACTCGTGCTGATCATTTGGATATTCACGCGCGCCGCCGCCAACGCCCGAAAAAGCTGAGCCGCCACCCCACTGTGGCTGCGCATCCCAATCCCCACCACCGACAACTTCGCCACCCCCTCCTTAAATAAAATCTGCCGCGCCCCGCCTGAGCGAACAAAAGGCTCAAGAAATTTCCGCACCTTCGCTAACTCCTCCCGTGGCAAGGTAAAGGTAATATCCGTTTGCGCTTTCCCTTGGCGCCCCCCCGTCGGTAGCGAAATATTCTGCACAATCATGTCCACACTGATCCCCGCCTTGGCAATGCCCGTAAAAAGTTTTGCCGCCACCCCAGGTCGATCCGCAACCCCCACCAGCGTCACCTTCGCCTGGCTTTTTTCTAAACTCACTCCACGCACCACTACCCGCTCCATCGATTTTGCTTCTTCTTTAACCATAGTTCCTCTTGCACGATTGAAACTCGACCGGACCTCAAAGACCACCCCGAACTTCTTCGCAAACTCCACCGATCGCGCCTGCATCACTTTTGCCCCTGTACTCGCCAACTCCAGCATTTCGTCATAAGAAATCTCCGCAATCTTGCGCGCCCTCGGCTCGGTTCTTGGATCCGCTGTGTACACCCCATCCACATCCGTATAGATCTCACACCGCTTCGCTTTCAGCACCGCCGCCAACGCAATCGCCGTCAAATCCGATCCTCCCCGCCCCAGCGTGGTTACCTGCCCCTCCATCGTCTGGCCCTGAAATCCAGCCACAATCACCACTCGTCCCAAACGAAGATGCGCTTCCACCGCTTTCGGGCTCACATTGGCAATCCGTGCTTTCATATGGGTACCGTCCGTAACAATCCCCGCTTGCGCTCCCGTCATCGCCACCGCCGCAATTCCACGGGCCTGCAAAGCAATCGCCAAAAGCGCCGTTGTCGTTTGCTCCCCTGTAGCCATCAAAAGATCCATCTCCCGCTCGCTCGGCTCTGCATGCAACCCCCTAGCCATCTTTAAAAGCCCATCCGTCACTCCACTCATCGCCGAAACCACCACCACAAGCCGATTCCCCTTTCGCCGCGACTCCGCCACTCGGTCCGCCACCTTCTGAATTCTTTCCAAATTGGCCACCGAGGTTCCCCCATACTTTTGCACTAGAAATTCCATATTTTTACTTTGCCACCCGATTCCCCCATACCAAATCCAAAAGTTCACCTTCCCCAACTCCTCGTTCGCCATCCTAGACTTTCACGCCCTCCTTTTTTCATCTAGGGTTTAGCCATGTCCGACCTGCGTTCCCAGACCCTCGCCACTTTCTCCTCTGGCTCCACCTCCTACCATTTTCAAAGCCTCTCCAAGCTCGGCCAACAACTAACCCTCGACCTCTCCCGCCTTCCCATTTCCCTCCGCATCGTCCTCGAATCCGTCCTTCGCCACTGCGACGGATTTTCTGCTCGCCCCCGCGATGTCGAGAATCTTGCCCGCTGGAATGCTAAGAAACCCGCCTCAGAAGAAATTCCCTTCACCGTCGCCCGAATCGTTCTACAAGACTTCACTGGCGTACCCCTTCTCGTTGATCTCGCCGCTATGCGCGATGCCGTCGCTCGGCTCAAAAAAGATCCGCAACTCATTGAACCGCTCGTCCCCGTCGATCTCGTCGTCGATCACTCCGTCCAAGTCGACGTCAACGGCACCAAGCAAGCCTTCATGCTCAATATGCAGTACGAGTTTAAACGTAACCGCGAACGCTACGAATTTCTTAAGTGGGGCCAACAAGCTTTCCAGACCTTTGGCGTTGTCCCCCCAGGCATCGGCATCGTTCACCAAGTTAACCTCGAGTACCTTGCCCGCGGCGTTTTTACCAAGAAACAAAGCGACGGATCCCTTCTTGCTTATCCCGACTCTCTCGTCGGTACCGATTCTCACACCACCATGATCAACGGCCTCGGCATCGTTGGCTGGGGCGTCGGCGGAATCGAAGCCGAGGCGGGAATGCTCGGTCAACCCCTTACCTTCCTCACCCCTGAAGTTGTCGGCGTCTATCTCACTGGCGAACTCCCCCCCGCCGCCACCGCCACCGACCTTGCCCTCACCCTCACCCAGATTCTTCGCCAGCACAAAGTCGTTGGTAAGTTTGTCGAATTCTATGGCCCCGGCGCCGCTAAACTCACCCTCCCCGATCGCGCCACCATTGCTAATATGGCACCCGAGTATGGAGCCACCATGGGCTACTTCCCTGTCGATCAAGAAACTCTCGCCTACCTCCAGGGTACCGGACGTCCTCAAGAACTCGTCCAACTCGTCGAAGACTACTATCGCGCCCAAAATCTTTTCGGCATCCAAACCAAAAAGGACGCCATCGACTTCTCTTCCCTTGTCGAACTAGATCTCACCACCATTCGCCCAAGCGTCGCAGGCCCCAAACGCCCCCAAGACCGCATCGAAATTCCTGCCCTCCAGTCCACCTTCCTCGGTCTCCTAGCCAAGCCCATAGCTGAAGGCGGCTACGGCAAAGATCGCCACCAGTGTGCCCAATCGGCCCAGATATCTCTCTCCATCGACGAACAGGAAATGATCTCCGATCGACCCACTCCAGATCCTCTTCCAAAAGTTTCACAATCGAAAAACCAAACTCCAGTTTCAGCCACGCTCCATAACGGATCGGTCGTCATCGCCGCCATAACCTCCTGCACCAATACCTCCAACCCCTCCGTCATGCTCGCCGCAGGCCTCCTAGCCAAAAAAGCGGTCCAACGCGGCCTGACCGTCCCCGACACCATCAAAGCTTCTCTAGCCCCAGGCTCCCGTGTTGTCTCCGACTACCTCGACGCCACAGGCCTTCAACCTTACCTCGATCAACTCGGTTTCAATCTCGTAGGCTATGGATGCACCACCTGTATCGGCAACTCAGGCCCACTTCCCGCTCCAATTGAGAAAGCAGTCCTCGACCACGATCTCATCACCGCCAGCGTGCTTTCCGGGAATCGCAACTTTGAGGCCCGCGTGCACTCTTCTGTCAAAGCCAACTTTCTTATGTCTCCGCCTCTCGTCGTCGCCTTCGCCCTCGCTGGTCGGATCGATATCGATCTCTCAAAAGACCCGCTCGGCCATGGCCACGACGGAAAACCGGTCTACCTCCGCGATCTCTGGCCCACCCGTGAGGAAATCGCGCAGGCTATGAAATCCGCACTCAAGCCCGAAGTCTTTCGCCGCCTCTATCGCGATTTCTCTGAGCAAAATCCGGCCTGGAACGAAATTCCCAGCACCCCCGGCCAAACCTACGCTTGGGACCGTAATAGCACCTACATTCAAGAACCCCCTTTCTTTGCTAACTTCACCCTCCAACCGATTCCCG
Source organism: Verrucomicrobia subdivision 6 bacterium (assembly GCA_945873585.1). Classification (GTDB taxonomy): domain Bacteria; phylum Verrucomicrobiota; class Verrucomicrobiia; order Methylacidiphilales; family Verrucolacustridaceae; genus Verrucolacustris. The sequence goes on from CAMCDO010000002.1 coordinate 31,197, forward strand.
TTCCCGCCGTCACCCAAGCCCGCTGCTTAGGTATTTTCGGCGACTCCGTAACCACCGATCACATTTCCCCCGCAGGCAACATCAAGAAAACCTCCCCTGCAGGGTCCTACCTCATCGCACACTCCGTTCCTGTGGAAGACTTCAACAGCTACGGCGCCCGTCGAGGAAACGATCAAGTCATGACCCGCGGAACTTTCGCTAACGTCCGCATTAAGAATCTTATGATCCCAGGAGTCGAAGGGGGCACCACCCTCGACCTGCTCAACCCTCAACGCCCGCAAATCTCCATTTACGAAGCCGCTCAGAAATACCAAAATGCTAAAGTTCCCTTGATGGTTCTCGCTGGGAAAGAGTACGGCACGGGCAGTTCTCGCGATTGGGCCGCCAAGGGCACCCGCCTCTTAGGCGTCCGCGCAGTCATCGCCGAAAGCTTCGAGCGCATCCACCGCTCCAATCTAGTCGGAATGGGCGTTCTTCCTTGTACCTTCCCCGAGGGCGTTACCGCTCAAACCCTGAAACTCAACGGCACGGAAACTTTTTCGATCGAAGGACTAAGCCAACCACCCAAACCCCAGGAAAAACTTACCCTACGAATTCAACGGGAAAGCGGCTCCACCGAAACAACCCCAATTCTCAGCCGACTCGATACCCCCATCGAAGTCGAATACTACCTTCACGGCGGCATTCTTCCCTTCGTCCTCCGCCAACTTCTTTCCCGCTAGCCGCTAGATTTTTGCGAGGATTTTCTTCTCAAGCTTTACGATATCCGCAGAAAACAAACGAATCCCTTCCGCCAACTTCTCCGTCGCCATCGCATCCTCGTTCAGCAAGAAGCGGAAACTCTTCTCATCCAACGGCAGCTTCTCTATCGAATCCTTCTTGGCCTCCGCCACATCCAACTTCTGTACCACCGCCACACTCGAACTCTGTAACTCACCCAGCAAATTTGGACTGATTGTCAACAGATCACACCCCGCCAACTCGAGAATCTGCCCCATATTCCGAAAGCTCGCCCCCATCACCTGCGTGGCATATCCGAATTTCTTGTAATACGCATAAATCTGCTTCACCGATTTTACCCCAGGATCTTCCACCCCCACATACTCCTTCCCCGTGCTTTTCTTATACCAATCGTAAATCCGCCCCACAAAAGGAGAAATCAACCGTGCACCCGCCTCCGCACAGGCCACCGCTTGCGGAAGCGAAAACATCAAAGTCAAATTACATTGGATCCCCTCCTTCTGAACAATCTTCGCTGCCTGCGCTCCCTCCCAAGTCGCCGCAATCTTGATCAATATCCTCTCCCGATCAATCCCCGCCGCCCGATAAATCTCAATCAAGTGCCTCGCCTTCTCCACCGTGGCCTGTACATCAAACGAAAGCCGAGCATCCACCTCCGTCGAAACTCGTCCCGGCACAATTTTCAAAATCTCCCGCCCAAACAGAGTCAGTAGTTGATCAATAATCGCACGCGCACGCACCTCTTTCGATCCAACTCCACCCTTTCCCTCCGCCACCGCCTTCTCTAGCAATCCTTGGTACGCAGGCATCTCCACCGCCTTCTCGATCAAAGTCGGATTCGTCGTTGCATCCTGCGGAGCATACGCCTTCATCGAGGCGAAATCCCCCGTGTCCGCCACCACCGTGGTGAACTTCTTTAACTGCTCTAAAGCGTTTGTGCTCATCGTCTCTTATTCTCCTAAATGTTCCTGTAAAAGAGGCTGCAACCTCTCTTCAACTTTACGAATCCTATCGATTTCGTCCGCTTCGACAAGCAGTCGTATCAGATTTTCTGTTCCTGAATACCGCAGAAGAATCCTCCCCTTCTGCCCTAGAAATTTCTCCATCTCCGCCACCGCACCAGCCAAAACCGGAATCGTCTCCCACGGCACCTTCTCCCTCACCCTCACATAACTCAACTTCTGTGGATACTTTTTCATCCCTTTTCGCATCTGTGCTAGCCGCAATTTTTTCCTTTGCACCAAATCCAAAATCTTCAAGGCCGAGAGCAGTCCATCCCCCGCAGGCGATATATCGTGAAAAAGCAGATGCCCCGACTGCTCTCCCCCCAAACAAAAACCACCCGACCGCATTGCCTTCGCCACATACCGATCTCCCACCGGCGTCCTGAGCACTTTCCCGCCCCGTGACTCGACCGCTTCGTCTAATCCCATATTACTCATCACCGTCACCACCACCGTCTTACCTGATAACTTCCCTCTTTCCAGTGCATCCAAAGCCGCCATCGCAATCACCTCATCGCCGTCCACCCTCTCCCCCTCCTCATCGACCAAAACCATTCGATCCGCATCCCCATCATGAGCCAATCCAATCCAACCCGGTTTTCTTTGAATCACCTCTATCAGCTTCTCGGGATGCTCAGATCCACAACCTGCGTTGATATTTTTCCCATCAGGCTTTTCCGCAATTACCTCCACCTCCGCCCCCAACCCGCGTAATACAGTCGGAGTCGTAAACCAAGCCGCTCCATTCGCCGCATCCACCACAATCTTTAATCCCGCTAACGAAAATTCCGCAGGAAACCCTTTTCTCAACCGATTCCCATACCCCTCCAACGCCCATCGTGCACAGGAGAAATCCATCTTCGGCGTTTTCTCCGTGATCAAGGGTGGATGCTTCTCATCCAGACACGCTTCAATCGCTTCCTCCTGCTCATCCGTCAACTTTGCCCCATCCTCCCCACAAAACTTTAGCCCGTTATCTCCCACCGGATTATGGGAGGCACTCAAAATAGCCCCGCCACAAGCTCCCTTCTCCTCCACTAACATCCCAACCGCCCCACTCGGAATCACCCCCAATACCTCTGGAACTAAACCCGCCGCGCGTAACCCAGAAACCAGCGCCGCCTCCAGTATCGGACCCGAGCCGCGCGTATCTCGCGCTATTAAAATTTTTCCACCAGCCGACTTTTCGGAAAAGTACTTGCCCGCAGCCCATCCCATCGCCGCCACAAATTCAGGTGTCATTGGCACTTGCCCCACTTTCCCACGAATCCCATCCGTCCCAAACCACTTCCGCACCCCTCCCCCCTCTCCCATTAACGCATCCCCGCCCGCATCCCCGCCACAATCAACCCCAACCCGCCCCAAGCAATCACCGCCAACCCCAAGCAGATCGCCGCCCGTACCAACCTCCTTATAAAGGCCCTAGGCCCTGCCGAGGGACGTAAAAATCCTCGCGCTAACCCACCTACCCAAGAAACCCCCTCGCCACCTGCCACCAGAATCTCTGTCAGCTTTTGCCGTAACGCATCAATCTCCAAGGGCCTCTCCATCGTCCCACGACGACACAAAGTAATCTGACCCGACTCCTCCGAAAGAACCAAAATCACCGCGTCACTCTCCTCGCTCAAACCCAACGCCGCCCGATGCCGCAACCCCAACACCCGACTCATCCCCTGCTGGCTTACCGGCAAAATACAACCCGCCGCCACCAGTCGGTCCCCTCTCAAAATCACCGCTCCATCGTGCAACGGAGTCTGGTTGAAAAATACCGTCGCCAACAGCTCCTCCGAAACGGTGCCATGCACAGGCACGCCCGAATCCATTACCCCCTGCGCAAGATCCGACTGCTCGAAAACAATCAACGCCCCATATTTCCGTTCTCGAAGTGCCTCGATCGCTTTGATCACTTCTTCAATGACGAAAGACTGACGCTCCGCATGAATCGAAAATCCGCCCGCCCGTCCGATCTCCGCCAAAGCCCGCCGAATCTCAGGCTGAAACAAAATCAAAAAGGCCAGCACCAAAACCGAAACAAAGGCCTGCAGAAGAAAACTCAGCACCCGTAACTCCAAAAACCTCGACGCCACCAGCGCGACAACAAAGACCAGCAAAAATCCGCTCAAGACCTTAGCCCCCTGCGTCCGCCTCAGAAGCTTGTACCCGTAATAAAAAACCGCCGTCAGAATCAGAATCTCCAACGCGCCTTGCCAGCGCAAGTCACGGTACGGTTCCAGCCAGCTAACGGGCACGATCATAGAGTGAGAAGAACAGAAACGGCACTCGCTGTCGATGCGTAGAATTACCGAGCTGCCCTTTTCTTCAACTCCAATCGATCCAGCTCTCGTCCCATTCGGCTCAACGTCACCACCTCCACCGTCTCTTTTTTTAATTTGATCACGTTGATGTAGTTTTCCTGGGCATACGCTTTGCGCAACGGGATCGACTCGGCGCACCTCGCCTCCCTCGGTTCCACCCCGATCGACCCATTCCCCAGAACCATAACTTTCCGCCCCCCCTTTCCCTCACTTTCCACTCTCTGCATATCATGATCGTGGTGATTGAAAACTGCCGTAGCGTCCGACTTCTCGATCAGCGGAATCCACTCACTTCTTGCATATCCACTCATCGGCTGCGCGTTCCAGGTTCGAGCCGACGGATAACACGCGATATGCCATGAAACGAAAACCCACGGTACGCTCTTTCTCGCTGCCAGGTTTTTCTCCAACCACTTCGTCTGCCGCTCCATCGGGGTGATATGCCCAGTATCTAAAAGAAGAAGGGAAAGATAATTTCCGAAATCCATCCCGATAGGCTCATCTCTCTGGTAGAGACCGCCAAATAAAGCAAAAAAGAAGGGGGCCTTCTTTTTCATATCCTCAAAGGTTGCCCCCTCCTGCCAATACCCTCCTTGAACCTCATGATTCCCGATTCCGGGCACCAACGGGATTAACTTTCCATCCGTCCCTTGGGCGACTCGGTGCCACATCTCCCAAAACCGAATCTCCCTGGCAACATCCTTTCCGTCGCTATACGAAATATCCCCTCCAAGACTAAAGAAGAGGGGATTTTTCTGGCAGGCCAAAGTCAACATCTCCTCCGCAGCTTGGGTGGAGTCGGAATCTCCCCCCTCCGCAAAGATCAGCTCCTCTCCCATGTCCAAAGGGGCGGTTCGAAACCTCTGCTCCGGCGAATCCCCTACCTGGAATACATACTCTTTTCCTGCTTCCAATTCCTTCCAACGGACTCGTGATAAACTCCACCTCGGCATTCCCCTCTTCTCGGGATCGGGAAAGTCGGTGCTCGTGCTCCTCGCCACTTGCCACGTTGGTTCTCCTAGCTTTTTCCAGCGCACCTCCTCCCCTTTACCCTTTTCAGGACGATCCCCCAACCCAGGACCCCGCAACCACTGGGCCGTCATCGTCGTACACGGATCACCCTCCCACGTAAGCAAGAGCGTCTTTGGGACCTCCTCCGCCTCGCCTCTTAAACAAAGGCAAACAACCAAGATGAGTAGAAACCAAGATTTCATTCACGAAGCCTAAAAGCAAAACTCCAAAAAGCCAATCCAGCCAAACAAAAGCTTCAGAAAGAAAAGCCATCAATTCAATCCCCACATTTCGGCTCTGATTAAGCATGGGGCTTCTCCTGTTATTTGTCTTTAGAGCTTTTTCCGGAGAAATCGGCTCGCTAACTGGTATTCAGATCATGCCTTTTGCCCCTTCCCCTTTAGCCTTGTTGGATTTAGCCACCCTCGGCTTTTCTTATCTCGATAATGAAGTCCCCAACCCATAACTTAAACCTACGACACTATGTGATGAGCAAGATCGCAGAGAATAACGCCACAGTTCTTTTCGCAGCCTTGGGCTGCCTGCTGGCTCTAGAATTCCAACATCTTGGCCTTCACCCAGTGCCCTCTTCAGGACTGGCCGCCTTGTTTCTTATCATCGTCTTATCGATACTCAATATCGGCGGAGCTTGCGGTCCCGCTATCCTTTGCGGTTCCTTTGCGGGCATGAGTTTCCTGCCTGACCTCCTCCCTGCCTTGAATGGTTTTCAAGGACATCTTCCGTGGATCCTATTCGCCCTCCTGCTCTCCTGTGCCGTGGGCTTCGTCTACCTCCTCACCCAGAATCTCAGCGATAAATTCCCTCGTGGGATGCTCAACGGATTCGGGGGAAAACTCGGTGCCACCGCCTTTGCCGCCACCCTGCTCTGCACCTACTTAACTCGGTTGTTTCTTGGCATTCCAACTCCTATTCATCCACCCACCTCGAACGAAGTTTCGGTCTTCTTGGGAAATCTTTCCCTTCTCGATTTTGGATTTTCCATCCTCGCCAGCATGGCAGGTGCAGTCCTTCCAATTCTGCTCACCGGAAAAGAGATCCTTCTTATCCCACTTCCCGTGCGGCAAAAGTCGATTTACCAGCTCACGGCAAACAGCAAAGTGATGGGCATCGCACTTTTGGGTTTCGCAGTGGGAGGCCCACTTCTTCTCATCCCGCAGGTCGGGCAAATCATGGCCACTTCCTGGTACATGGGCACATTCGTAAGCATGACGGCCCTATCGCTACCCGCACCTAATCGATTCAAGCTCTTGGCAGGAACCCTCGCTCCCGTCTTCCTCTGGATTCTGCAAACCCGCTTTCACGGAACGGGCGGACTCCTTGGCTTAGCAGCCCTTCTTTCCGTATTTACGATCCATACAGTTGGAATTGTGGGAAACTTCGTTCTCAGGAGAACTGCAGCGTAGCAGAACGTTCGTTCAAGTCCTTCCAGCGGAAGGGGTGCCCAAGGGCCTTATGATTTGCCAGTTCGACCTATTTTTTGAGACAAACCATCAGGGCACCCGTTAATCGCCCCTCCCCGTCAGTCAGCGGCGCATAGTGGGCATCACACGCATGGCCAAACAAGGTGACCTCTCCGGTAAAGGAACGTTTTTCAAGAAGCGCTGCGTACCCTGGGTTGCTTCGATCAAGCTTCGTGCCCACCGCGGATTTTCCATCCTCCACATGCAATGTCGTATGCTTCCGGACAAAATCTTGCCCTTTAAATTCAAAAATCGTACTTTCTTGGACCATTTTTAATTTCTTTCTATTTCAATCTTACACCATTTCAAATTTCCGTAGCGATCTTTAAAAGCGGGCTAGTCATCCGAAGCGTTCTCCTCGGGCAGTAAAACGAAAC
>CAMCDO010000003.1 GCA_945873585.1 Verrucomicrobia subdivision 6 bacterium
TCCCCAAGAAAAATACCTGGGGCGTTATCCTTAATCCCTTCGCCGATGACGACTTCACCGCGGATATCGACGAGATCGAAGACTCCTTGGATGGCATCGCAGGCGGCCGCATCGGCGGCGTTCTTATCTCCTTGCCCAATAAATCGCATGGCATTGAGGGCGGCATTTTCTGTCGCGCGAACAAATTCAAATTCTACGGTGCGCTCTGGATCATTCATAAACCCCTTAGTGTAAGGATGTAGCTCGGGTCGCCAAGAAGATTACAAAGGTTTACGATCCGATAGCTTGACGAAAGAAAACAACCGTATTAAATACGGTCTCATGCGTAAAATGTTGATCCTGCTTGTTTTGGGCTTGCTCGGGTCTCTGGCCAGCGCAGAGGAGACCACCGTGACCCCGGAGTTTCGGCCTGCCAAAGTGGAGCTAACCACCAATGGGGCAACGGCGCCGACGAATGCGGTTCGCCCGCCAGATGGAATGGAAAAGGATCTGCCGGTGGAACTAGATACAGAGATTAGTTTGAATAAAATTTATACCTACCTCAATGATCCGATTAAGAATAAGCCTGCCGTCGGCAATGCGATGATGATGTATGAACCGAAGTACTGGAATCATGGGGCGATCTCGGCCAAGGACCGTGAGGCCCGCTTAGGAAATATGTTTGTCATTAATTGGCATAACGATGGCAAACCAGGAGATTTCACCGTGAGGTTGGATTATCGGCAGGCCATGACCCGAGAGAAGGTAATGACAAAAACGCAGGATTATAAAGACTTTGATGGGTATGAGAAGACGGTCTTAAAGGTTGCGGGAGAGGATTACAGTAAAGGCGGGGTAGTGAACTCTTGGAGAATCTCCATCGTGCGAGATGGCAAGATCGTCGCCGAGGAAAAATCCTTTATTTGGTGAGGGGAATCGCACGAGGCTGAGACCCCAGCGATCTTGTTTTCGGACGATAGAGAACTTAGGATGAGTTAATGATGGCGCCGACGTTGCAATCTGGAAAAAAGTATTCCGATGAGCTGGAAATGGAGCATGACATCCGGAACCTAAAAGAAACAATCACCGCTTTGCGTGACGCCTTGGAAAAGCAGAGAGCGGGCACGGCGACGGAGGTTTCTTTGGCGGTGGCAGAGTCTCAGGCGCAGATCCGAGATTTGCAGGGGACGATTAGTGAAATGCGTACGGAAATCGAGCGTCGGAAAGCGGCGGGAGAAGAAGCGGTGCAAAAAATTAAAGCGCAGTCAGCGGAGGAGAGTCGGCAGATGCAATCGGGGGTGCAGGCCTTGCGGGATCAGATGGAAAAGGAGAGAGCGAAGCACGCTGAGGTGCAGCAGTCCGATCAGCGTTCTCATCGTGACGTGGTAGCGGAGTTCGAGCGAACGGTGCAGGAGATTCGAATGCAGATGGAGGCTCACCGTGGCAAAAAGTAAGAGCTCGACAGATGGACTAAGCCTGAAGGATGCCAAAATTCTTTTGGAGGTAGCGCGAAAGGTGGCGGATGGGAAGACTTTGGATGAGCAGTTAGAGACTCTGGTGGCACTGGTGACCGAGGCAACAGGATCGGATCGTGGGACTCTTTTTGTCAACGATCCAAGGACGGAAGAGCTCTACAGTCGGGTCACGGTCGGAGGTCTAAAGAGGGAAATTCGCATTCTGAACCACACGGGAATCGCGGGGAGTGTTTTTAAAAAGGGTAAAGGAGTGGTGGTGCGTGATGCCTACAAAGATGCCCGTTTCAATCAGGCGGTGGATCAGCAGACTGGGTATAGGACTCGCTCGATCGCCTGCGCCCCGATTCGCACTGTACGTGGGGAGATTATAGGGGTGGTGGAAGTTCTAAATCGAAAGGGAGGTAAGGAGGCTCATTTCAACCATAAGGATCTACAGCTATTGGAAGCGATGGCTATGCAGGCCTCAGTTTCGTTGCAGCGTAGTTTGCTGGAAGAGTCCTCGGCTCGCGAAAAGGAGCAGGAAGCTGAGTTCCTGGGGGTGGTGGCAGAAATTTCTGGGGAAATTAAGTTAGGAGCGTTGCTCTCCAAGATTATTAGCACGGTGACGAGGATGTTGCATGCGGAGCGGTCGACTTTATTTATCAACGATGAAAAAACGAACGAGCTCTACACCGAGGTAGGAGAAGGTTTGGGGGCAACGCAGATTCGACTCCCGAATCACCTCGGGATTGCGGGAGCGGTATTTACTTCAGGGAAAGCGGTGAACATTCCCCACGCCTATGCTGATCTTCGCTTTAATCCTGGCTTTGACAAAAAGACCGGGTTTTTTACGCGGTCGATGCTTTGCACTCCCGTGATTAACAAAGAGGGGAAGGTGATTGGCGCCACCCAAGTGCTGAATAAGCGAGGGGGATCTTTCACCCATGAGGACGAAGCGCGCTTGAAGGCTTTTACAGCGCAAGTCTCGGTGGCTTTGGAAAATGCAAAGTTGTTCGACGATGTGCAAAACATGAAGAACTATGCGGAATCGATGTTGGAAAGTATGTCGAACGCTGTGGTGACTCTGAATGAAGAGGGAGTGATTCAGACCTGTAACGCGGCAGGAACAAGAATTCTGAAAACTCCTGTCAAGGAAGTGCTGAAAAAGAAAGCGGCGGAATTTTTTGCCGGAAAAAACGGCTGGGTGGAGGAAAAGATCCGTCAGGTGGCGTCTTCTGGGGAGCCTTCCTTGATGATGGACGCGGAAATGGAGTGGGGTGGAGAGAAGACCTCGGCCAATGTGACCGTGCTTCCGTTGGTTAGCGTGAAGGGTAAGTCGCTGGGTTCTTTGGTGATGATTGAAGATATTAGCGATGAAAAACGGATGAAGGGAACGATGGCGCGATACATGGACCCAGCGATTGCTGATCAGTTAATGGCGACGGGTAAAGAGGTGCTTGGCGGAGCCGAGAGCGAAGCCTCTATTTTATTCTCAGATGTGCGGAGTTTTACCACTCTAACGGAAAGTTTGGGGGCGCAGGGGACGGTAGGTTTGCTGAACGAGTACTTCACTTTGATGGTGGACTGCCTGCAGAAGGAGGGGGGGATGTTGGACAAGTTTATCGGGGACGCGATTATGGCGGTCTTTGGTTTGCCTTTACCTCGAGAAGACGATCCAGATCGGTCGGTGCGTGCGGGAATTGGGATGTTGGTGGAGTTGGAGGCTTTTAATCAGGCGAGAAAAATGAGAGGAATGATGGCTATCGACATGGGGCTAGGGATTAACACCGACACGATTGTCAGTGGAAATATCGGGTCACCCAAGCGGATGAACTATACGGTGATTGGGGATGGGGTGAATTTGGCGGCGCGTCTGGAAACGGCCTGTAAGCAGTATGGAGCGAAGATGCTAATTAGTGATGCGACGGTGAAGAAGCTCAAAGGGACCTACCGAATGCGGGAAGCCGACCGAGTAGTGGTGAAGGGGAAGACGGAACCGGTGGTTATTTTTGAGGTGCTGGATTATCACACGGACGCGTCCTTCCCCAATCCGATGGAAGTGATCAACCATTTTAAGGATGGGCTAGGGAAGTATCGCAAACAGGACTGGGATCGTGCGAAAGCTGCTTTCGGGGAAGCGCTCAAGGTGCATCCGGGGGACAAGCTGAGTAAAATCTACATCGAACGGTGTGACTATTTTCAGAAAAATCCTCCTGAGAAAGAGTGGGACGGGGTTTGGGTAATGAAGGAGAAGTAGAGCTCTCGCCCATGGTTTAGGCTGGCTGGTAGGTAGATAGGAGAGGTGCTTTTTTGGACTTGAGCGGAAGATGGACGAAATTGCAGAATCCGCTACCCTTTCAAAGCAGGGTCGTTAGCTCAATGGTAGAGCTGCTCCCTTTTAAGGAGTAGGTTGTAGGTTCGAATCCTACACGACCCACACTTCTTTCTATGAATTTTAAAATCGAATCTCCTTATGCTCCCGCAGGCGACCAGCCCGAGGCGATTCAGGCTCTCTTGCGGCGTTTGCGGAATGGGGAAAAGCATAATGTTCTCCATGGGGTCACAGGCTCAGGGAAGACTTTTACGATTGCCAATGTCATTCAGGAACTTGGTTTGCCCACTTTGGTAATGAGTCATAACAAGACTTTGGCTGCCCAGCTCTACAGTGAATTGAAGGGATTCTTTCCGCATAACGCGGTGGAGTACTTCGTAAGTTATTTCGACTACTACCAACCAGAGGCCTACATCCCCAGAACCGATACCTACATCGAAAAGGATTCTTCGATTAACGAAGAGATTGAGCGGTTACGACTTTCTGCGACGACCAGTTTGCTCACACGGAAAGATGTCATTGTGGTGGCGAGTGTCTCGTGTATTTACGGTTTGGGTTCTCCCGAAGATTACGAAAAGATGTTTCTCTGTCTCGAACCTGGCCTAACGGTATCCCGAGAAGATCTTCTGGCGCGTTTGGTTGAGATCCAGTATGAGCGAAACGATCTTGCGCCGGAACGGGGTCAGTTTCGCGTGCGTGGGGATGCGATTGAGGTTTGGCTGGCTCAGGAGGATGCCGGAGTACGGATTGAACTTTTGGGTGAGAAGATCGATCGCTTAACCCGATATGAAACTTCCACAGGAAAAGAGATGGGGCGGCCAATGCGGGAGGTTCTGACGCCAGCGAGACACTATGTGACTCCAGCGGAAAAGATGAAAAAGGCGGTTATCTCCATCCGAGAAGAATTGGGGGAGAGAATTGGCCAGTTGGAAGGGATTGGCAAAATGCTTGAAGCCCAACGGCTAAAGATGAGAACTGAGTATGACTTAGATTTAATGGAAGAGATGGGAACTTGCAGCGGGATCGAGAACTATAGCCGTCACCTTTCGGGACGGAGCCCAGGGGCTAAGCCGAGCACCTTGATTGACTTCTTCCGAGACGAATTCTTGGTGGTGATGGATGAGAGTCATGCCACCGTGCCACAAGTCGGAGGAATGTATGCGGGGGATCGGAGCCGCAAGACGGTGCTGGTGGAGCATGGTTTTCGGTTGCCCTCGGCTTTAGATAATCGTCCAATGAGGTTCGAGGAGTTCGGCGCCATGCTACAGAAGGTAATTTATGTTTCGGCCACGCCCGCTCCCTTCGAGATTGGGAAGGTCAGAGGTCAAGTGGTGGAGCAGGTAGTGCGTCCGACGGGATTGCTTGATCCCCCGGTGAAAGTAAGGCCGCTAAAGGGTCAGGTCGACGAAACGATTGCGCTGTGTCACGAGAGGGTGGCTCGGGGTGAGCGGGTGTTGATTACGACTTTGACTCGCAGGTCTTCTGAGGACCTTTCGGATTACTTAAAAGAAGCAGGGTTTAAGTCGCGCTATCTTCATGCGGAGGTGGACGCGATTGAGCGGGTGGAGATTCTGCGAGAGTTGCGATCGGGCGAAATCGACGTTCTGGTGGGAATTAATCTTTTACGGGAAGGATTAGATCTGCCAGAGGTTTCCTTGGTTTGCATTTTAGATGCGGACAAGGAGGGGTATCTGCGTTCCGAGACTTCCTTGATTCAGACAGCGGGTAGGGCAGCACGGCATTTAAATGGGGAGGTTGTCCTTTTCGCCGATCGGATGACGAAATCGATTCTAGCGTTGATCCGAGAAACGGATCGACGGAGGGCGATTCAGGAGAAGTATAATCAGGAGCATAACCTAGTACCACGATCGGTCATACGTGGAGTGCAGGAGAGCTTGCAGACGATCGTGCGCACGGCTCGGGGAATCAACACGCAAGTAGGTGGAGGTGAGGCCACGGCCGACGCGCAGGAAGTCTTAAAGCAGCTGGAAGAGGAGATGTGGGAGGCTTCGGAAAAGCTGGAGTATGAGCGTGCTGCGCTCCTCAGGGATCAGATTGAAGATTGGAAGAAGACTCACCACTTGGGCGGAGTGAGCGTGGAGGCGAGCAGGAGTGTGGTCAAAACAGGCAAGGGGAAGCCTGTGGTCTATGGCAAAGCTCGGCCGAAGCTCAAGCCCAAGGTGAAAGTGATCTAGAAAGCTTTTCTTTTCAGGTTTCGTTGAGATTAAGGCAAGGAGCAGATCGAGTAGGTTGGGAGGGGGGCAAGGAGTTTCGACCCGTGGGCTGAAGTGATTTCGAGGAGAGAAACGATTTCGATTAGCTCGCCTTTGCTTTGACGGAGAAGCGTGGCGGCGGAGGCAAGCTGGGTACCGCGATGGAGGACATCGGCCACCAAAATAAAGCGACAGCCCGTGGGGATACTTTGGAGATCAAGAATGGGGGCACGCCCCGAGGGTTGGAGAACCCCTAATCCACCACCAACAATATAGGCGAGAGAGGAGGCAAGGGGCAGGGCAGAGGAGTCGTAGGCAACGACTAAGTCGACTCGGCGTCGTGGGTATCGTTCATTCATATCCGCGCAAGCAAATCGAAAAAACTGGGCATCGCGGTAGATCGCGTCGGTTAAGTAGCTCGATTCGCCAGCAGTGCGGGCACTCTCGATTGTTCGCACGGCACTGGCAAGGCGATCGCGGGCGCTCCGCAGAGTTGGGGCTTTCATCAAGTAAGATTCTCTGGCAAAGCGGGGAGGCGGGCAAAACCTAAAGAGGGAGTGGCTTATTCGTCTTCTTCGTCGCGAAAGGGATTTTTTCCGGTGGTGGGGAGAGTCTCGATCGCGGTGCGGAGTTTTTTTAGGGCAATACTTTGAATTTGGCGAATTCGCTCGCGGGTGACCTTGAACTTCTTGCCGATCTGTTCAAGGGTAGGTGGAGTTTCGTCGCTGAGAGGAAAGCGTAGAGAGAGAATGGATCGTTCCCGTGAATCAAGAACATGGAGGACGCTACGTAGTTCTTTTATCAGGTTGCGGCTTTCGAGATCGCGTCCTGGCATGGCGGCGGTTTCATCGGCAATGAGGTCGCCCAGTTCCACATCCGCTTGGTCCCCGACCATGGTATTGAGCGAGGTAGGTCGCATGGAGATACGGCGAAGTTGGGCAATACGTAGGGCGGAGATACCGATCTCTTTGGCTAGCTCTTCGTCGGTGGGTTCGCGACCAAGCTCATCGAAGAGCTGGATGGCGATCCGCCTCATTTTGGCCAATTTATCGACGAGGTGAACTGGCAGGCGGATGGTTTTGGACTGATTGGCGAGAGCACGGCGGACAGCCTGTTTGATCCACCAGCAACCATAAGTACTAAACTTGGTCCCGCGGGTGTGATCGAAGCGTTCGACGCCTTTCATGAGACCAATGTTCCCCTCGCTGATCAGGTCGAGTAGGGGGAGGCCGAGGCCAGCATAATCATTGGCGATTTTGACTACCAAGCGGAGGTTAGCCCTAATCATCAACTCCCTGGCGGCACGATCTCCGCGCTTCATTCGTTTGGCGAGTCGAACTTCATCGGCGCGAGTCAGAAGTGGGATTTCTCCTATTTCTTTTAGATAGGCGCCGAGGGCACCATCACGGAAGTCATTCACGATTGAATGATGGGCGGTTCGTAAGAAGAGTGAAAGAGTAACCGCAAAGCTATTAGTGATAATAGACTAGGGCATAAGTGATAACAGAGTGGCGGGGCGGGTTTCTCCCCTTCAGTGAGCATTCCTAAAGGGGGCTGAGAGCGGTCTAGTCCTTGAGGGCAGCTTGGGCGGCGGCAAGGCGGGCGATGGGTAGGCGGAAGGGCGAGCAGGAAACGTAGGCGAGTCCTAGCCGATGACAGAACTTAACCGAGTCGGGGTCGCCCCCGTGTTCACCGCAGATGCCGAGTTTAATGTCCTTACGGGTGGAGCGGCCAAGTTTGACTGCCATCTCCATGAGTTTGCCGACGCCGAGCTGGTCGAGTACGGCGAAAGGATTTTGGCGGACGATTTCTTCCTCTTGATAACGGGGGAGGAAGGAACCTGCGTCGTCGCGGCTCATGCCAAGGGCGGTCTGGGTAAGGTCATTTGTGCCGAAGCTAAAGAACTGGGCTGATTTGGCGATTTCGTCCGCGACGATGCAAGCCCGAGGAATTTCGATCATGGTTCCGACCAAGTAGGAGAGTTTTAGGTGGCGCTCTTTCTGGACTTGGGCGGCAACGCGATGGACGAGAGCGAGTTGAAGTTCAAGTTCCTTGGGGAAGCCAACTAGAGGAATCATGATTTCTGGGCGAACCTTGATCCCAGCCGCCTGAACCTCTGCGGCGGCTTCAAAGATGGCGCGGGCCTGCATTTCAGAAATCTCTGGAAAGACAATACCGAGACGACACCCGCGATGCCCAAGCATGGGGTTGAACTCGTGGAGTTCTTTGACCCGTCGGGCGATGCGCTCGATCGAGATTCCGAGCTTATCGGCCAAGGCTTGTTGAGCGGCAGTGTCGTGGGGTAAAAATTCGTGCAAGGGGGGGTCGAGCAGGCGGATGGTACCTGGGCGACCCCCGAGAGCTTTAAAAATACCTGCAAAGTCGGAACGTTGGGCGGGGAGGAGCTTAGCTAAGGCACGTGCACGTTCTTCCAAATTTTCGGCGAGGATCATTTCGCGAACGTGATCAATGCGATCGCCTTCGAAGAACATGTGCTCGGTACGGCAAAGGCCGACCCCTTGAGCGCCGAAGGCGATGGCGTGGCCGACTTGATCGGGCTGATCGGCATTGGCGCGGACTTCGAGTTTCCGGCGTTGGTCGGCCCACTGCATCAGTTGAGCAAAGACGCGGTAGATTGGGCTTTCGGCCGCGGTCATATCCTTATCGATGAGCACTCGAACAATATCGGAAGGGGAGGTTTTAACTTCGCCTGGGAAGATTTCTCCAGTGGTACCGTCGATGGAAAGGAAGTCGCCCTTGTTAAAAGTCTTCCCGCGGACTGTGAGGGTGGACTTGGCGTAGTCGATATGCAGGTCGGATGCGCCACAGACGCAGACTTTGCCCATTTGGCGGGCGACGAGGGCAGCATGAGAGGAAACTCCGCCACGGGCGGTGAGAATGCCCTCGGCAGCGAGCATTCCGCGAATGTCCTCGGGGCTGGTTTCGATGCGGACGAGGAGAACCTTCAAACCCTTTTGGGCAGCGGCTTCGGCGTCATTGGCTTGAAAATAGATCTGGCCTGAGGCGGCTCCAGGACCTGCGGGAAGGCCGCGGGCGATGACCTCGGTGGTTTTACGTGCTTTGGCTTCAAAGACAGGAGCAAGCAGTTGGCTGAGGGAATCGGCGGGGATTCGGCGGATGGCGTCGTCGGGTTTGATGAGCTTTTCTTTAACCATTTCGACGGCGATACGGACGGCGGCGAAGCCTGTGCGTTTTCCGTTACGGGTTTGGAGCATGAAAAGGCGACCTTGCTCGACGGTAAACTCGAAATCTTGCATATCGTGGAAGTGACCTTCGAGGGTGTGGCGGACATCTTGGAGTTGGCGGAAGACTTCAGGCATTTCGACCTGAAGTTGGGCGACTGGTTCGGGAGTACGGACACCGGCGACAACGTCTTCGCCTTGGGCATTGAGGAGGAATTCCCCGTAGAGAACTTTTTCGCCTGTGGCGGGATCTCGGGTGAAGGAGACACCTGAGCCACTATCATTGCCTGTGTTGCCAAAGACCATGGCTTGGACGTTGACTGCTGTGCCCCATTCGTGGGGGATGTTGTATTTACGACGATAAACGATGGCGCGGTCATTATTCCATGAACCGAATACTGCACCGACGGAGCCACGGAGCTGTTCCCGAGGATCATCGGGGAAGTCTTGGCCTGTCCGTTCTCGGATGAGTTTGCGGAATCGATCGGTGAGGGTGCGGAGTGCGGAGGCGTCTAGTTTGGTATCGGCGATATGGGGATCTTTGGGATGGAGCTCTTTTTTGAGATTTTCGATAACAACTTCAAAGGGATCATGGTCTTCACCGGGTCGCTTTTGGACGCCCATGACGACATCACCGTACATCTGGAGGAAACGGCGGTAACAGTCGTAGGCGAACCGTTCGTTACGACTTCGTTCGGCGAGGGCGCGTACAGTTTTATCATTGAGACCGAGATTGAGAATGGTGTCCATCATCCCTGGCATGGAGTCGCGGGCGCCTGAGCGGACGGCGAGAAGGAGCGGATTGACTGGATCGCCGAGTTTCTTGCCCATGGAGTGCTCGATCTTGGCGATGGCTTCGTCGATCTGCCGTTCCAAGGATGGGGGGTAGGTGCTCTGGTTCTCGTAGAAGTAAGTGCAGACTTCGGTGCTGATGGTGAAGCCTGCGGGAACTGGTAGACGAATTCTGGTCATTTCGGCGAGGTTGGCCCCTTTACCACCAAGGAGGGCCTTCATCTTGCCGTTACCATCCGCTTTGCCGCTACCGAAGGAGTAAACGTACTTCACCGCCTTGCGAAAGAGCGCCTTTTTGGGTTTCGAAGACTTTGTTTTAGTTGGCATGGTGTGAAGTGGAGCGAAATTAAATGCCAGCCAAATGGTTTTTTTGCAAGCTTGATCAGGCTTGTTTTTCGGGAAGGGGAGAAGCGGGTGAGCGAGATTTCCAGCTAGCTTCTTGGAAGGCGAAGACTTTTTGTATTCCTTGTTCGGCAAGGGTGAGGAGAGATTGAAATTCAGCTCTACTAAAATCATGTTCTTCGCCTCCTGCCTGAACTTCGACAAGGCGACCCGCACCGGTCATGACGACATTCATGTCGACTTGGGCGTCGCGATCTTCGGGGTAGTCGAGATCGAGAATGACCTGATCTTTGAGGAGGCCGACACTGATGGCGGCGACGGGGGTGCGGAGGGGATCAGCGGTCATGCGCCCAGCGATTTGCAGGCGTTCGACAGCTCGGCGCAGAGCAAGGCAGGCTCCGGTGATGGCCGTGGTACGGGTGCCGCCGTCGGCCGCGAGCACATCGCAATCAATCCAGAAGCTGCGGGGTCCGAGGGCGGTGAGATCGACCACGGCGCGAAGGCTGCGACCGAGGAGACGCTGAATCTCGGTGGAACGTCCGTCGACCTTGCCACGAGAAGAGTCGCGAGCTTTGCGACTGGGGGTTGAAGCAGGGAGCATGGAGTATTCCGCGGTGAGCCAGCCCCCAGGGACGTTCTGATCTTTCATCCAGCGGGGAACGGCCTCGTCCACGCTGGCGGTGCAGATAACCTCGGTTTTGCCGCAGCGCAGAAGGACAGATCCGACGGCATGAGGGGCGATATCCCAAGTGCAGGATAAAGGGCGCAGATCGGAAGCGGAACGGCCATCAGGGCGGGTACTCATTTAGAAAGATCCTCGGCAGAACGGACGGTGTTGGAAAGAAGAAGTGCAATAGTCATTGGACCGACCCCACCTGGATTTGGGGTGATGGCACCCGCGACGGTGGAAACGGATGCGAAATCAACATCTCCGACAAGGCGGTATCCACGAGCGTTGTTGGCATCGGAAATTCGGTTAACGCCGACATCGATGACGGTGGCTCCTGGGCGAACATGTTCTTTGGTGAGAAAGAGGGGGCGCCCAATGGCGGCGACGAGAATATCGGCTTGGCGGGTGAGAGAGGGTAGATCGACGGAGGCAGAGTGAGCGAGGGTGACGGTACAGTCTGCGCCTGGGGATTTACGTGCGAGAAGAGTGGCGAGAGGGCGCCCGACGATTTGGCCGCGACCAAGGATAACGGCGTGCTTTCCTGCGGTGGGGATTTTGCCGAAGCGGAGAATTTCTAGAATTCCTGCGGGAGTGCAGGGGAGAAAACCGGTGGGATCGCCGAGTAGAAGTTTTCCAAAGTTGAGAGGATGGAATCCATCGACATCCTTTGTCGGAGAGACGTGGGCATAGACTGTGTCGTTGGGGAGGGGCGCAGGGAGGGGAGACTGAATGAGAATGCCGTGGACGAGGGGATCGGCGTTGAGAGAGTCGATTTCATGGAGAAGGGAGGACAGGGTGGTGGTGGAGGGAAGAACGAGAGTGTGACTGGCGATGCCCACTTCCTTGGCTCGGGCTTCTTTGCGGGCAACGTAGGCGCGGGAGGCGGGGTCTTCCCCAACGCGAATAAAGACAAGTTTAGGGGTGACGCCTCGTTTGCTGAGGGCTGAGACGCGAACTGCAGTTTCGCGGTGAATCGAACTGGCAAAGGCTTCTCCATCTAAGATATGTGCAGGCATGGGAAAAGATTGCAACGAAGGAGGGTAAAGTGGAACTAGGAAAGTTTTCGGAAGAGGGGAATGGGAAGGCCAGGCGGCGGTTGAACGATTTCCATGCCTGGACGGGATGCGGCGAGGGCGGAGGCGAACCAGGATTGGGCGTCGGGGTCGCCATGAACAAGTAGAACGCGGGAGGGTTTAATGTCCTCGGTGACCCAGCGGAGAAGGTCTTCCCGGGTAGCGTGAGCGGTGAGGTCGAAGTGGCGGACTTCGCAACGGACGGGGAGAGAACCGCCCTGTTCGCCCCATTCGACGGTACCTCCTTGGCCTGCTTTGCGAAGAAGGCCAGCGGGGGAAGAGGGTTCGGTATATCCGACGAAGAGGATGGAGTCGTGTTCCCGAGGAAAGAAAAGGCGTGCGATAGTGTGGCTGGTAGTTTTTGGAGTCATCATGCCAGCGCTGAGGAGGTAAATATGGCCTGCGCGGAGTCGAAGGCTGGGCAAGCGGCGGGGATCGAATGTTTCGGGTTGGGCTTCTGGGATGAGACGAAAGTTTGCGTGTTGGCGAGGGGCGAGGGTTCGTTGGCGGTCGTAGACCTCGGTCATGGCTCGGCCTAGTCCACCGATGTAGACGGGGGCGGAAGGAATTTTCCCTGCGAGGCTGGCATGGTGAAGAAGGGTGATGACTTCTTGAGTTTTGCCCATGGCGAAGACGGGCATGAGGACGGCTCCACCGCGTTCGAAGGTGGTGCGAATGGCGGTGAGGAGCTCCTCTTCAAAGTATGCGCGATCTTGGCCAGGGATGGCGGGTTGAGCGCCGCGGGTTGTTTCCATAATCAAGGTATCGAAAGGGCCGGTGGGAGTCTGGCAAGGGAGCATAAGGGATTGCCGTTGGAGATTGAGGTCGCCGGTGTAGAGGGCGCGGCGTTCTTCGGCGCGGATTTCGGTAAGGACAGAACCGAGGACATGGCCGGCATCATGAAAGACGAACTCCAGTTCGGAGGAGGAGTCGGCGCGGAAGGGACGATTGAGCGGAGCGAGTTCCCAAGTGACGGCGGAATCGTCCACCGTGCGGTGGGTATAGAGAGGGTAATCCATGCGGCCCAGTTCTCGTCGTTGGCGGGTCATGACATTGACAGAATTATGCAGAAGGGGTTCGGCCAGTGCGGCGGTGGCTGAGGTCATGAAGACTTTGGCGTGGGGATGGGCTTGGGAGACGAGGGGAAGAGCACCAATGTGGTCGTGGTGGGCGTGGGAAAGTATAATGGCGTCTAGATCTTGAGGAATCTGATCGAGGAGAGGAGTGGCGTCCCAACCGTCACGGCGCGGGTGCATTCCCGCATCTAGCATAACCGAGGAGTCGCCTGCCTGAAGAAGATAGGAGTTGGCCCCGATTTCTGGGGCACGGGTTAGGTTTGTGAAA
This sequence comes from Verrucomicrobia subdivision 6 bacterium, assembly GCA_945873585.1. GTDB lineage: Bacteria > Verrucomicrobiota > Verrucomicrobiia > Methylacidiphilales > Verrucolacustridaceae > Verrucolacustris. The sequence continues at coordinate 13,403 of CAMCDO010000003.1, forward strand.
TTGACCATGGAGAAGAGAGTCGGCGAGAAAGGAGAGCAATCGCTGGCTCAGGGCGTGCCCCGGAGCTGGGCTAGGACTTGAGCGGGAAGCTGATTTCCGGGAAGGGCGGCGCGGCCTGCAAGCCAATCGCGGGCGATTTGGCCGCGGCGCTGGTTGAGGAGTTGTGCAGAGATTTTAGGAAGAGTGGTGGCGACGGTGGCGGCGGGGGCTGGATCTCGTTTGACTAGATAAACGGCAAGCAGGCCGGTGGGAGTACGGATAAACGGGCTGACGCGCTGAGGATCCATTTGGGCGACGGCTTGGCGAATTCTGTCCGCATCGGGAAAGGTGAGGGGTTTATCGTCTGCGGGGGCAAAGACGGGTATTTTTGTGGGGGTAAGTTTTGCCGATTGAGCGAGTGCTTCCCATTTCTGTCCGCGAGCGAGGCCTGCATTCGCGCTTTGGATAAAGGCTTGGGCTTGTTGGCTGGCCAACTGGATCCGAGCAGTCTCTTGCCAACGAGTGCGGACTGCGGCGGTAACTTCGGACAAGGGGCGCTGGCGCCCAGGTTGCGCTTCGCGGAGGTGGAGAACGAGAAAGCCATTTTTGGATGGAAGAAAATCGCTCACTGGATCTTCGGCTGTGAGAGCAAAGGCGGCAGCGGTGAGTCGAGGGTCATTTTCACCTGGGAAAGGGGTTTCAGTCGGGGCGAAAGGTCCGTAAGTGCGTGGATTAAGCTTAGCAGCAGCAGCGGCAGTTGAGAAATCTGGGCGAGATTTTCCTTCGGCTAGATTGAAGAACTGTGAGGTAAAGGCGAAAGCCACCTCACCAGCTTTAGCCCGAGATTCTTCGGTCGAAGCCCCTGCAAGAAATTCCACGATCTCGACCGTTCGGCGTGGAGGAATAGTAAACTCGGATTCGCCTGCCTTATAAAAAGTTTCCAGATCTTGTTGGGTTGGCTCGGAGGGTGTGATGGTCGCGGGGTCCCAACGCACGACTTGGACTTCGACTGGGCCGAAGAGACGGAGCAGACGGGTTTCGGCCTCGTTGGGCATAACCACTGCGGTGGAGGTTAGAGCGGTGAGGAGTTGGCGGGTGCGCACTTCATCGGCGATGGCTTGGTTGAAGCGTTCTCCACTGAAACCCTGTGGAGAGAGGAAGTTCGCAGAGAAACGTTGAAAGAATTCGGGGTCGTACTGTTTATCTTTTTGGAAGAGGGGGTTCTCTTTGATGGCGCTGATCAGTTGAGCTGGTTGTGCTTCGAGTTGTGCTGAGTCGGCCGCTTGGATTTGGAGGAGACGAATCCACGTTTGAAAATTCAAAAGCTCATTTTGCTCAGCGGCGGGGATACGGCCTGTTTCCAAGGTGATCTCGAGAAGGGATTGACGTTGTGCGGCGACGAATTCATTTAGAGTAAGAGTTCGGCCATTGATCTGTCCCATGCTTTGGGAAGCTGGATCGACGCCCCCTTTCGGGGTCCAATTTCCGAAAAAGATGAATGAGACGCCAACTATGGCGAGAAGGATCAAGAGGAGACCTTTTAACTTATCATGGAGGAAGGTGATCATCATCGTTTTTGGCTTGTCAGGGGGGTCGGAGGGAAGCGCAAAATGAGAGGATGCGCCGAATTCTGTCATTTGCTGTGCTCGGGGTATTAGTGCTGAGTCATAGTACTTGGGGCGAGGATCAGATTCGGCTTAAAAGTGGGGAGGTTCTGCGAGGTACGGCGACCAAATTCGATGAGGGATCGATGACCCTTACCTTCAAATTCGACAAGGGAACCTTGGGGTATAGCCAAGCCGATCTGGCCGAGGTGATTTTGGCGGAGCGGCCTGGGGTAGTGGAGGGGAGGAAAGCGTTCGCGGAGGGGAATTTGGATGAAGTTGTTTCCAATTGGAAGGGGCCTGTGGGTGAGTTCATGGGGGTAGATAACCCTTGGGTACTGGAGTGCACGGGTGGCTTGGGACAAACCTATCTTGCGCAGGGCAAAGTCGCGGAGGCCGAGGGTCTTTATGGAAAGATGAAAAAGTTTTACCCCACGGGTCCAGCGGCCTTGCGGGCGGAAGTGGGGCTAGCCGAGGCGACATCGGGGCGGGATGTGGATGGGCTGCTCAAAAAACTGGACGAGTTGAAGGGGCAACTTAAAGAAAGTCTCCGTCCTCTGCGGGCAGATCGTGAAGGATTGGCGGAGTTCTATTTTTCGCGGGGTGGGGCCTATGAAAAGAAGGGGGAGGTAAAAAAAGCGTTGGAGGATTATCTACGGGTGAGCGCTCTTTATCCTGACCCACCTTCGCTTGGGCAGAGGGCGGAAAAAAAGGCTCAAGCCCTGCGCTTAGCTAACAAAGACCTCGTCACCGACTAAGTTTTTGCCTTATTCTTTGCCTTTATGAAAAAGATCAATTTCCGTTCAATCGCATTTACGTTTCTGACTTGGTTTTGTCTTGGGTCAACACTTCTAGCGGAAGAAGCGGCTGGAGAGAAAAAGCAGACGGTTTGGGAGATGTTTCATGGGGGTGGTATCGTCATGTACATCCTGCTGATTGCTTCGATTTTGATCATGGCCTTTACGATTGAGGCCTTTATCAAGATTCGGATGGGCCGCTTGGCTCCTCCCGCGGTGCTGGCTCAGCTAAAAGACGCGATTGTTTCTGGGAATTACCCCCTAGCTCATCAGGTCTGTACGGCTAACCCCTGCTATTTAGGGAAGATCGTGCAGGCAGGGTTGGAAAGGCTGGGTAGAGGGAGGGAAGCAGTTGAAACCGCGGTGGGCGATACAACGGCCAAGGAACTCAATGGGATTAAGGCTAATATTCAGTATCTTTCCGTTATCGGGGTGGTTAGCCCGATGGTCGGTTTGACTGGGACCGTGGTGGGCATGATCAAGGCGTTTAAAACACTCGGTTCTTCCGGGGCTGCGGATCCGAGTAAACTGGCGGAAAATATTTCGGAGGTTCTAGTAGCCACGGGGGCAGGCCTCTTTGTCGCCATCCCAGGCTTTATTCTCTACTATGTCTTTCGCAATCGGATTCAGACCGTCTCGGTCGCAGTCGATGCGGAGGTCAACCTGCTTTTGGAAGACATCCCTTTCGAACAGCTCACCGGATATCGAGTGAGTGAGTACCTCGGCGCCCCCACCGAAGCTCCGGTGGCGGGAGCGTAACGACGGGATCGCGTGCCATGTCTGGGCACGGAAAAAAATTTAGCGTCCACACCGCGGGGGGTGAGGAGGAACCCGAGTTTCAGGTTGCACCGATGGTGGACGTTCTCTTGGTCTTGCTGATGTTTTTTACGGCTACGACCACGACCGAGATTAAAAGTCAGATTGCGGATTTAACTCTACCCGACGCACAGGATGCGAAGGATCGGGAAAAGGGAGAGGGACAGTTTGTGGTGAATATTAACCGGTTAGGTGGCTTGGAGCAGGCAGGGGGACAATCGGGCCTGACTGAGGCAGCCCTCTCCCAACTCATTAAGAAGGACTATGAAAGTACAAGGAAGCTTAACCCGAACGCGAATTACCGCGTGCTGGTGCGGGCAGATAAGGATCTGGGCTGGGAAAAGACTAAAGTGGTCTTGAAGGCGGCGGCGACGGCGGGAGTCGCCAATGTGGTTTTTGCTACGACCAAAGGGGGTAAGGGGTAATTTATGGCTGGAGGTGGATCGAGCGACGGGGATTATGGATTACAGATCGCGCCGATGTTGGACGTGATGTTTGTTCTCCTACTTTTCTTTATGGTGATGGCGGGAAAACAGGTGAAGGAGGCGGAGTTGGGCGTGCAGGTGCCGGGTGCTTCTAAGGCGGTCAGCACGGCTAAGACTCCTGTAACACTGCGAGTAGGCGAAAACGGCGTGGTTTCTTTTAATGATAGCCCGGTCGACAGTCGGGATGATCGGGAGATGCCTAAGCTGCTGGCGAAGCTTAAGGCGCTGGTTGAGGCATCGCCCGATCAGTCGGTGATCATTCGCCCTAAAGACAGTGCCCCCTACCAGAGGGTTATCGATGTGCTAAACGCCTGTGGGGCCGCCCGCGTTAAGAACCTGACGTTCGGCGGGTAGTGTGTTTAAGGGAGAAGTCGAAGGGCAAACCCAAAGGGTTTTGCTTAGGCGCGCCCCATGTACTTCTTTTCGCGAGTGTCGACGCGGATGAGCTCGCCCTCCTTGATGAAAAGGGGAACTTGCAATTGGAGCCCTGTCTCCAGCTTGGCTACTTTCATGACATTATTGGCGGAATCACCGCGTACTCCCTCGGGAGATTCGATGACTTTGAGAATGGCGCTGGCAGGAGGTTCCACTGAAACGGCTTTCCCTTCGATAAAGAGAATTTCGCAAACCATGTTTTCCGAGAGGAAATCCTTGGCATCCTCAAGCAACTCGGGCGCGAGGGTTAGGTTCTCGTAATTCTCGGGGTTGATGAAGGTGTAGCCGGTGTTGTCGTGGTAGCTAAATTCCCACTTATCTCGAGAGACGCTGACCGACTCGAGGCGGTCGTCGGAGGCGAGACGATGATCGGAGGATTGGCCTGAACGGAGGGAGCGGAAGGTGGCTTGGACGAAAGCGCGCTTATTTCCAGGGGTACGATGAACTGTTCCTAGGACCACAAAAATATCTCCGTCTTTCTTTACGGCCATTCCTTTTTTTAGATCGTTTGCAATTACAGCCATAGTTTCATTCTCCTTCTTTTTTGTATCTCAAAGCAATCTGAAACGAGTTAGATCCTGCGCGTCGACAAGGCCGACGGGGCGTCGTGTGGCATCGACCACAACCAAGTCTTCAATCCGATGGGTTTCAAAAATATGGAGGGCTTTGGCGGCTAAGCTACCGACAGAGATAGTTACGGGATTTTTCGTCATGACAGCACGAATTGGGCGCTTGCCGATCTGAGGATCCTTCTGGAAACCTCTAACGAAATCTCCGTGAGTATAGATACCTGCCACTTTGCCCCGTGCATCCAGAATAATGGCGGCACCGCATCTTTTGGCGGTGATTTCGGACAAGGCTTGGCTCACGGTAGTTTCCGTGCTGCAAATGGGTACGGAAGCTCGGGGTCGCATGATTTCACTGACGGGCAGAAGCAGATCTCGACCAATGGCTCCAGCGGGATGGAGACGGGCAAAATCCTCGCGGCGGAATCCGCGGCTTTCAAGGAGGACCATGGCAAGGGCATCCCCCATCGCCAACATGGCGGTGGTACTGGAAGTCGGAGCGAGATTGAGTGGGCAGGCTTCCTGTTTTACTGAGACATCAAGGGCGACGTCCGATTGACGGGCGAGATGGGAGCGGAGGTTACCAGTCATTACAATGATGGGATTGCCTTGCCGTTTGAAAAGGGGAACAACGCGGAGAAGCTCATCGGTACTTCCGCTGTAGCTGAGGACAAGGATGAGATCTTTTTTTGAGACAACTCCCAAATCCCCGTGGGCGGCATCTACAGGATCGAGGGTCACTGAGGTCGTTCCGGTACTGGCAAGGGTGGCGGCGATCTTATTGCCGATGTGCCCTGATTTGCCAATGCCCGTCACGATGATCTTTCCTCCGCTTTCGAGTCGTTGCTTCATCAGAGCGATGGCCTTAATGAAGGAGGGACCGAGGCGGCGACTGACTCGTCGTAGGGCAGCGATCTCGATATCAAGAACGCGACGCGCTTTCTGGATTTGGTGTCCGTTTGCCATAAAGAGGAAATATTATGCGACCTTGGCTTCAGGGGCAACCTGCATGAGAGCTTGAGCCAATCCCCGAAAAACGGCACGGTAAGAGGGTGAAACGCTTTCCTGAACTCTTTCTGGCTCTACGATTCCTCCGTCCAAGGCGGACTTTTGTTTCCATTATCACGGTACTGAGTTGGCTGGGGGTGGTCGCAGGGGTCCTAGTGTTGATTGTCGTTCAATCGGTGATGCGTGGCTTTGAGGATGAATTAACTAGAAAAGTGATCGGTTTCCAATCTCATCTCACGGTCACCGGAGCGGGTCCGTTGCGAGATGTTGGACCTTTGCTTGATCTGATTCGGGTAGAACCTGGAGTAGTGGGAGCGACCCCTTCGGTGGTGGGACCGGTCCTGGCGGAGTGTGGGAGTCGCATTTCGACTCCACGAATCAAAGGATGGGATCCAGAGACCGCCCCGTCAGTTCTCCCTTTGATTGAGTGTTTGGTGGCAGGGACTTGGTCGCCTGGTCCAGATCAACTGGTAGTCGGATCAGAGTGGGCACGAACGAACCGTGCCGAAATTGGGTCCGAAGTGAATCTTCTCGCACCCCAGCAGATCAAGGAGCTTGTTGGGCCAAAGAGCAGTTCTGCAAACCAACCCAAAAAAATTCCGTTACCACGAACTTTTCGTGTGGCGGGTATTTTTACCACAGGAATGTTTGATTATGATTCCGAGTATGTTGTAACCGACCTCAGCACTGCGCAGGAACTATATGCGATTCCTCAGGCGGTTCACGGGGTTGCGATCAAGCTGGATAACCCAGGTCAGGCCTCTCGTATTGCAGAAAGCTTACGTCTTCGACTGGGGCCAGATTTGCGGGTTTTGACTTGGATGGATCACAATCAACGTCTCTTTGCCGCAGTTGCGGTGGAGCGTAGGGTAATGAGTTTCCTGCTTTTTTTTGTGATGGGGGTTGCCGCTCTTGGGTTAAGCGGAACTCTAATTACGATCACGGTTCAGCGGGCCAAGTCGATCGGTACGCTGGCAGCTTTGGGGGCTACTCCGCTCCAGATCGCCACTATCTTCACTATGTATGGGGTGGTGGTAGGGGTCTTGGGCTCATTCACTGGAGTGGTAGGTGCGGCACTGGTTTTGGCGAATCGAAATGGACTCAGCCAGTTGATTGGTCGTCTGACCGGGCAGGAGCTTTTTCCTGCAGAAATTTATCACTTTACGGGTTTGCCTGTCCGTTATGATTTTGGAGTCTTTGTAGGCGTAGCTTTGGCGGGCTTGGCTTTGAGCGTTTTAGCGGCACTAGTTCCTGCTTGGGTCGCGTCGCGGACTGAACCCGCCACGAATTTGAGGCGTGCATGAGTGTGCCTCTTTTAGAAGTTCGTGATCTGCGGAAGAGTTATCAGCTGACTGGTCGGCCTCCTTTGGAAGTGCTCCATGGGATTCAATTCTCGCTGAATGCAGGGGAGTGTCGTCCGATTTGTGGGCCTTCGGGCGCTGGGAAATCTACTTTGCTTCATATTCTGGGTGGTCTGGAATCTCCCGACGGCGGGGAAATAATTTGGAAAGGAGAGAGTATGAAGGGGTGGAATCGTACCCAAGGAGCGCTTTGGCGCCGAGGGGCGGTCGGCTTTATTTTTCAGTCTTACCACCTGATTCCTGAGCTGACCGTTGAAGAAAATGTTCGTCTGCCTGCTATGCTCGCCGGGGTGCAACTGGGGGAACGTTGGGAAGATCTGCTGGATGAGGTGGGGATGACCCTCCGCCGTGATCATTTGCCAGGCGAGCTGTCTGGGGGAGAACAGCAGAGGGTGGCAGTTGCACGGGCGCTGATTCTCGAGCCTGATTTGATCTTGGCGGACGAACCGACGGGAAACTTGGATGGAGCCTCGGCTAGCGCGGTGCTTGATTTGCTTGTTCGGATGGTCCGAGAGAGGCAAAAATCACTACTGCTTGTCACTCATGACGAATCGGTGGCCGCGAAGGTGGGGAACCCCTTGCGGTTACTGGACGGCAGGTTGGCAGAAAAGGAAATATGATCATCTATATTGACGGGAAATTCTATCCAGAGGAAAAGGCGAAAATATCGGTTTTTGATCACGGGCTTCTTTATGGGGACGGCGTCTTTGAAGGAATCCGAGCTTACGCGGGGCGGGTCTTTAAGTTGGAGGAGCATCTGTCTCGATTAGAGGATTCAGCCAAGGCGATCTTGCTCAAGTTGCCATGGAGTCGTGCGGAAATTCGAAGTGCAGTTCTCGAGACTTGCCGAAGGAATAAGTTGAAATCCGGATATTTGCGTTTGGTAGTCACGCGAGGCAAAGGTTATCTCGGGCTCTCCCCTGATCGGTGTAAAAAACCAACGATCATTATCATCGCAACGAAACTGGAGCTGTATCCAGCAAAGTATTACCGGAACGGACTGACAGTGGTTACGGGAGCGACCTGGAGGCAGTCTCCAGCGGCTCTTGATCCGGGGATCAAATCCCTCAACTACTTAAACAACATTCTCGCGAAGATCGAAGGCCAGCTCGCGGGAGCGCAGGAGGTCATCCTGCTGAATCCGCAGGGGTTAGTCTCCGAATGCTCGGGCGATAATATTTTCTTCATTCGGGATGGTGTTCTGATCACGCCCAAGCTCTCTTCTGGCGCGCTCAACGGGATTACCCGGGCAACCGTCCTGGAACTGGCCCGAGAAGCGGGCTGGAGCACGCGAGAAGACGATGTCCGCAGGTATGATCTGTTTACCTGTGAGGAGATGTTTCTCACTGGAACCGGAGCAGAAATCGTGCCGGTGGTTGAGGTGGATGGCCGGATGATTGGCACTGGCAAGCCGGGAAAGAGGACGGCGGAGTTGATGCACTTTTACCACCAACTCGTCACGACCACGGGAACAAAGATTCCCCGCTAAACAATACATCCGTGGAGTGCCAAAAATGTTCCTGCAAGCCTGCGACGGTCTTTATGACTAATCTCGTCGAAGGTAAAGTCCAGCGAACGGATCTCTGTGCAGAGTGCGCCAAGAACGAAGGGTCGATGCATCCATCTGGATTTTTGGAGAAGAAACCTATTTCCGCGGAATCCAATGATGGGATTGGTTCGATCGAGAAGTGCCCAGCTTGTGGTTATCCCCCTGGTCAGCTCCAGAAGACAGGGCGATTGGGTTGTGCGGTCTGTTACGTTCAATTTTCTTCTTCTTTACAAGTGGCCTTAGCCGAAGCCCAAAAAGGCTTGGTCCACCAGGGCAAACGGCCCAAGCGACTGAGTGCTTCGCCAGAGGTTTGGCGGGCTGAGATGGAACACTTTGTCGCAACGGAGAACTATGAAGCTGCTGCGCTTTTACGTGATACGATTTCAAAGACGGAAGGTGAGAAGAAAGGAAAGTCGGCCTCCACGTGAAGGTGTCTCTGGAATGGTTGAAGGAGTGGTCTGATCTGCCGTCTGATTCTAATGATCTTGCCGATCGATTGACTCGGAGCGGCACGGAAGTGATCTCGATCCAAAAAACTGGATGTCAGATTGCGGGGATTGTCTCTGCTAAAATCCTCGAAAAGAAGCTGCATCCCAATGCGGATCGTTTGAGTCTTTGTCAGGTGGATGATGGCAAAGGCACTCGTCAGGTGGTTTGTGGGGCAAAAAACCACAACGCAGGGGACATTGTTCCGTTGGCTTTGCCTGGAACTGTTTTTCCCGGGGGGATGACGATCAAAGCCGCTAAAATGAGGGGAGAGAGTTCAGAGGGAATGCTATGTTCGGCGAAGGAATTAGGAATAGCTAATGATGCGGAGGGGCTTCTGATTCTACCCGTGGAGACGAAGTTAGGCGTTCCGCTCGAGCAGCTGTTCCCAGGGGAAACTGTTTTCGAAGTAGAGATCACTTCCAACCGACCTGACTTAGCTTCCATGGATGGACTGGCGCGGGAGTTGGGAGCGCTCGGAATGCCAAGGAAGGCGCGGCCGGTTGCCAAGAAAGTAACTCGAGGGATTGAACCGGGCTGGAAGGTGGCGGTGTCGGATGCGAAAGATTGCCCGCAATACACCTTGAGCGTTCTCCATGTGCGTACGGGGGTCGAATCGCCCGATTGGATGAAAAAGCGCTTGGCGGCCTCGGGGATGAGAAGTCTTGGCCTTGTGGTTGATGTAACTAACTATGTGCTCTTGGAGCTAGGACAACCCGTACACGCCTTCGATGCGGACAGGATTGAGGGTGGTACTATTGCGGTTAGGCGTGCCAAAGCAGGAGAGAAGTTTGCAGGGTTGGATGGAGGTACGCACCTTCTGACGATCGAGGATGTGGTGATTGCGGATGAGAAAGGGGTGATCGCTTTGGCAGGTGTTGTGGGGGGGGCTCACTCTGCGGTGCATGCGGGAACGAGGAAAATTCTTCTTGAATCGGCTGCTTTTCAAGCAGGCAGAGTACGAAAAACAGCCCGAAGGTTGTCACTATCGACAGAGTCTGCCCGACGTTTCGGGCGGGGAGGCATAGATCCTGCGTTGGTGGAGATGGCGAGCGAGCGGATTTTGCAACTTCTCGAGGAGTGCGGTGCTTTGGAAAAATGTGATGGAACGGTGCAAGTAGGTTCTCTCCCTGCGCCCAAAAATAATGAAATCACCCTTAGGCTGGATAGGGTGGAAAAAATACTTGGGTTAAAGCTCGATCCAAAAGATATCGAAACCCGGTTCTTGGCCTTAGGATTTCACGCGAAAGGACACGGGTGGGTTCCACCACCTTGGAGATCTGATGTTCGGGAGGAAATTGATCTGCTTGAGGAGCTGATCCGACTTTCGGATCTGGATAAGGTTTCAAGTAGCTTAGATTCTTTGGTGGAAGGCCAGTCGACGGAAGATCGGGCTGATATACGGCGGCGTCAGCTACGTAGTTTTTTAGTGGAGCGAGGATATTTTGAAGTTCTTAGTGGAAGCCTGGTTCGAGCGGAGGAAGGGATGACGGTGCAACTTTCCACGGGAGCAGGACCTGAGGTAGGAGCCTATCGCGAATCGCTTCTCCCTAGTCTACTCGCCTCTGCATCACGAAATATCTCTAGGGGGCAGACTGACCTCAAGCTTTTCGAGATCGGGCGGGTCACGTCTTCGAAGGGACAGGAGGAGATGAGGATGGCTTTGTTGGTCGCAGGCTTCGATCAAGCAGTATCTTGGCAAGGAGGGGAGGTGAAGGCCGACTATTTTGTTCTAAAAGGAATTATGCAGGAGATTGCGAGTCGATTCTGTCTTGCAGGTGAGCCATTGGCTTTGAGGGAGGCGGCCCCTGCAGAAAAGAAACAAAGTGGCCTTAAATCTCGTCTTTGGATTGCGGAGGTTTCTCTTTCTAAAGAGTTGGCACTGAAAACGGCTTCCTACCAAGAGGTCAGTAATTTCCCAGGAGTGGAGAGAGACTTGTCGTTGGTTTTGCCTGAGTCGGTGCCGTTCGCCGAAGTAGAAAAAGCTATTCGGTTGGTTGCTCCTCCAGAGATGGCGAACCTCTTAGTCTTCGATCGTTTTCGGGATACCGCCGGAGCCAAGGTCGCTAAGGGATTTCTGTCACTAGGTTGTCGCTTGCAATTTCGCTCTACTGCGCGCACCTTGACCGAACAAGAGGTCGGCGGTTGGGAGAAGAAGATTCTCGAATCGCTAACCACCCGCTGCCAAGCCAAGTTGCGGGGAGTTCTTTGAACCGATTGACTTAGTCTTCGCGCCCTGCCTGCCGCGTGTGACGGATCAATTTTTTTCAACCGATAAAATTAAAAAAAGAGGCCAAACCTTAATCCGAAAACGTCGTGCCTTTATTGGAAGGCGGACGCGGAAGCGGGAGTCTCAATTTCTGGAAAACTCCAGGGTCGAAAAAAGTTCTCCTAGCGCCCAGGTGGGGCGTGTTTTTTTAAGACGCGGTGGCAGAGGGAATCCTGCCTGCAAGTTCTTTAACCTTCGGCAGATTTGCGAGGAGATCAGCGATGGCATCGTAGCGTCCAGAGAGAAGGCCTTGTTGGGCACTGGTCTTTAAGCTAACAGGAAAGCTGAGCGGTCCAGCGGTGACATGTAACTTTTCTACATCAATTGTTACTAGGGTGGTGGGGTCCTTCTGGATGAGGCTCATCAAAGCGGTAAGATCTTTTCGTGTGGCGGTGGCGCATGGGAGTCCAAGAGTCGTGCTATTCCCAAAAAAGATCTCGGCAAAGCCACCGGCAATGACCGCTTTAAAACCAGCTCGAGCGATGGCCTGAGGGGCATGTTCCCTGGAACTGCCACAACCGAAATTCATCCCTGAGATTAAAATCGTGGCCCCCTTGTATTTAGGATCATCGATCGGGTGGTTTGTACTTTTTCCTTCGGGGGTTTGGCGGACGTCTCGGAAAAGATATTCTCCTAATCCGTCGAAGGTAATGCAGCGCATGTAGCGGGCCGGAATAATTCGATCGGTATCGATATCATCACCAGCCACGACAACGCCACGACCGGTGACTTGAGCTATGGGAGAAAGGGACATGGCCTTAGGATTTCGCGAAAACCAGGCGGGCGTCACTGACCTTGCCCGTAACCGCAGCCGCTACAACCATCACCGGACTCATTAGAAGTGTTCGTCCTGTCGGACTTCCTTGCCGCCCTTTAAAGTTTCGATTGGAGGATGAAGCGCAGATCTCGTCCCCGACTAGCTGGTCGGGATTCATTCCCAAGCACATAGAACAGCCCGCCTCTCGCCAGTCGAAGCCCGCCTCGCGAAAGATCTTATCGATCCCCATTTCCGCACAGATTTTGCTCACCCCTTGGGAACCAGGGACTGCGATAGCACGGATGCCAGGAGCCACTTTTCGACCCTTAAGGAATTTGGAAGCTTCCAGAAAATCGGAAATTCTCGCGTTGGTGCACGAGCCAAAGAAAGCCACCTGAATCTTTTGCCCGGCAAGTTTCTCGCCAGCTTTGAACTTCATAAACTCGAGAGCTTCCTTGGCGGAGGCGCGATCGGCCTCAGGAAGTTGTTCGGGTGAGGGGATGGCTTCATCAATGAAGATGCCTTGGCCGGGGTTGATTCCCCAAGTCACGGTGGGGCGGATTTCTGATGCTTCAAAGATTTTTACGTCGTCGTAAATAGCGTCGGCGTCGGAGACCACCTTCTTCCATTCGGCAACCGCGACATCCCACTCTTTCCCTTTGGGGGAGTAAGGGCGACCCTTTAAATATTCAAAGGTCTTTTCGTCTGGGTTGACATAACCTGCTCGGGCGCCGCCTTCGATCGACATATTACAGATGGTCATCCGCTCTTCTAGGGAGAGGCCTTCGATGGTGGGTCCGCAGTACTCGTAAGCGTAGCCTGTGCCCCCATTGACCCCAAGGGTACGGATGATGTGAAGAATAATATCTTTGGCGTAGACGCCAGGTCCCAATTTTCCGCGGACTTCAATTTTGCGAACCTTGAGAGGAGAAAGCGCCATAGTTTGGGTGGCGAGGACATCGCGAACTTGACTGGTGCCGATACCGAAAGCCACGGCGCCAAACGCCCCATGAGTGGAGGTATGGGAATCTCCGCAGGCAATGGTTGTGCCGGGTTGGGTGATGCCCTGCTCAGGACCGACGATATGGACGATTCCCTGTTTGCCTGAGGGAATATCAAAAAAAGTAACACCGAAATCAGAGCAGTTCTTGCGTAGTTCTTTGATCATGGCATCGGCTAAGGAGTCGCGAAAGGGCTCCGTTCGCTGGTCGGTGGGGACAATGTGATCGACGGTGGCGAAGGTGCGGCTAGGGAAGGCGACTTTGAGACCGAGATCACGGAGCATCCCGAAGGCTTGGGGGCTGGTGACCTCGTGAATGAGGTGAGTACCTACGAAAAGCTGGGTGGAGCCGTCGGGCAGTATGCCTACTGCATGACGATCCCAAACTTTCTGAAAAAGAGTCTTGCCCATGATGAAATCAAAATAATTGATCCGACTCAGAAACGCAAACCAGCTTTACAACCCCTTTGCTTGATCGGGAGCATAAACCCATGCGTATTACAATTGTGACACTTATAAATGCGAGAAAATTCAGTGCGATCGAGGTTGGGTAAGGAAGGTTCAGAGTTTTTGCCAAATGGTGGCGTCGGCAAAAGTGTATTGAAACTTGCGGCGAGTTTCGCGGAGCAGAAACGGGAGATTGGTTCGCTCGATGAGTCGAAAGGAGGGGCGCAGGATCTTTTTTAGGGCGGAGAACGAGTCGGCGGATGGGCTACCTAGCCAGTGTGAAGAAGGGGTGTATTCATTCGTCCAGGTGTAGGGAGAGGTGAGGAGGACCTTAGCCCCGGGATTTACAAGGGAAGGAAGTACCTGGGAGAGAAATCTCTTAGGATGGGGTAGACGGTCGATTAAATTGGCGGCAAGTAGTAGATCGAAGGTTCCTAGTCCCTTGGGGAGGTGAAGAGCATCTCCTGTCATAAAGCAAACACGTTGTCTTATGGATACTGCTGGAGCAGTGACGATGGAGCGGCGGGACTTCTTGCCTTCTTCTAAGAGATCAAAAGGGAGCTTCCCATTCTTCTGTATTTTTTGAGCCGCCCGAATAAAGGAGTGCGAAAAGTCGATTCCGACGACATGAGGAACCATGCGGGCGAGCTCGAAGGTGCTTCGACCGACTGCGCAACCAAGGTCAAGAGCTCGAAGAGGCTTGTTTTTTGCGTGGGAAAGTAGGAGTTGGGCGCAAGCTGATGGGAAGTTAGCTAGGCCGCGCGGTGCGGGAGCACAAAGGGGCAGCAGGTCCTTCGGATCGAGATAGTGGAATGCGAGGTATTCCGCTAAAACTGCAGGCTTTTCGTAACTCGATTTCAGGCGAGGAGGCTTTGAAGGTAGGGCGCAGGTTGATATTTCTGGATGAGGATGGTTGTGTTGCCGTCCCGATGCATCCGAGCTTGGTGGAGCTGAATCTCAGGAGTTTTATGGGGCGCGTAAAGAATATCGTCATGAGTAGCGTTAATCTTTTCGGCGAACTTATCAGGAGTAAGGTGGCCCCCGAGGTGGTCCGAGCGACCGGTTGCTACATGAATTGTTCCGAGAATTTTTTCGTCTTGAATATCGCGTCCACTAAAGGGAAGGAGTTGCGTGCCGAACCCGAGCTCACCTAGTTCTCCGACGACAGGGTCGCGCTTTAGTTTTGCCACGTGCTCAGCAAAAGTCTGAGGATTACCTGAGAGGAAAGTTCCGCCGACTTGGCGCCCTTTTTCTACATCGAGCATAGCTAGGGTACCGTCGGCAAACTTCATTGGCATTTGGCCATGGGCGTTGGTCGGGACGAAATAAACTTCGCCCGCAGGAAGATTTGCCACATCGGGAGTTTTCCCGCGGCAGAGGCCGTGGGATTTCTGAGCCTCCTGTTGGGCTAGGTCAAGGTGGAGGGTGGCTTTCTTGCCAGCCACTTCAAAATCGATTTCGACCCACTCGGCTCGGGTGAGGCCCAAGCGAAGCTTTTCGGTTTGTTTGCTTACGGAATTATAATCCACGGCTAAACCCGTGCTTAAAATAACTTCATTAAGGCCGTGTAAGGTGGCTCCGCGGAATCCGTGTTTTTTGGCTGAAGCGGTCAAGGGTGCAGTAGCGGAGTAGGTCGAGATGCAGAGGATGATATCGTACTGGGTGTAGATATCTTTTTCGAAGGAGAGTTCCTTGCCATGGATATCGACGGCCAAGTCATCCATATCAAGATTACTGCCTCCAGTTTTCTTATAAGCGAAAAGATCCCCGCCTGTCAGGCCGAGAGTGTCCTTTACTCCATTGTTCAGCCCTTTGTAGAAGATGTCGTGGGCGTATTTTTGCACGGTGAGGGTTGGGTCCTTTAAGAAGGCTAAGTTCTTGATGCCTTGAGGATCGTCCAGATCGATGAGCACACAGGTTCTCTCCCCACGGGCTGGTTCAAAGACCGTCTGCAAGAGGCGGACGAGATCGAATGGGGGAAAGGACTTTGGAATCTGCAAATACGGTTTATTCATTGAGATGGTATAGCGTGTTTTTTGGGGTGCGCAAATATTGGACTTAAGGTGTCATCTGGGGCTGGTGCGGTGATACGGTTTTTGGCAGGATGGGGCGATGGCATTAACCCAGCGAGCGAGAAGTGATTATTTCGATTTCTTACGATTTCCCACCGTATCGGCCGACCCGTCGAAGGGGCAGGTTATGCGTGATTGTGCCAGTTGGCTGAAGAAAAAGTTCCGAGAGATGGGGTTGGAGGCTGAGATTGTGCCGACTCCTGGTGCACCAGTCGTTCTCGCTTTCTGGAGAAAGCGGGGGAAGGGTCAAAGGAAAACGGTTCTAATTTATGGGCACTACGATGTTCAGCCCGCGGAGATGGGGGACGGATGGACTGCGGATCCATTTGAGCCACGAGTGGTTAATGGGATGGTGGTGGCTAGGGGTTCGACCGATAACAAGGGGCAGATCTTTGCTCATATGATGGGAGTGGCGGAAGCGATTCAACGTGGCGGACCTGAAACCGATGTGGTTTTCGTGGTGGAAGGAGAGGAAGAGGTGGGAAGCGATAATTTAGAGGCAGTTTTACGGAAGCGTAAAAAGGATCTGGCTTGTGATGTTGCGGTTATTTCTGACACGAACATGGCTGGTCCGAATAAACCCACACTAACCTATGGACTGCGGGGGATTACGGCTTTGCAGGTGGAGTTGACTGGACCTTCCCACGATCTTCACTCGGGCGTTTATGGTGGGGCGGTGGTCAACCCGATTACGATGCTGACCCGTCTACTGGCCGGATTGCATGACGAGAAGGGCAAAGTGGCGATTCCTGGATTTTACAAAAAAGTCAGGAAGGTGGCGCGATGGGAACGAATGGCAGCGAAAGCGCTAGGGGTGCCAGATACTGAGGTTAGAAGACAGGCGGGCAGTCCAGCTTTGGGTGGTGAGCCAGGATTCTCCGCGATCGAGAGAATCGGAATGAGACCGACGGCGGAAATTAACGGGATCACGGGTGGATATCAGGGCCCTGGACCCAAGACGGTTCTGCCGAGCAAGGCATGGGCGAAATTAACTTTTCGGCTGGTACCCCATCAAAATCCAAAGGAGATAGCGGATTTGGTTGAAAAAGACTTAAAGAATCGTTGCCCCAAGACGGTGAAGATTAAAGTCACGCGGTGGCACGGTGGGTTCCCTTATTTTTGCGACCCCAAAAAGGGTTATGGTCCAGCGGCGGTTCGAGCACTCGGACAAGCTTGGGGAGGAAAAAAAGTGCACTTTTTGCTCGAAGGCGGAACGATACCAATCGTTAGCGTGATTCGAAATGTGTTGGGGGTGGAGACCTTGCTGGTGGGGTTGAGCCAGCCCGACTGTCGGGCTCACGGACCTGATGAGACTTTTCCCCTTCGTCATCTCGAGCAAGGGGCTAAAATGAATCAGGCGCTGTTGCGGCAAATTGCGAAAGCCTGATTCAAACCCGCACCAGTTGCTTTAGTTTTTGGTATAATTCGGTTAACTGTGGCATGGGGACTCCAGCGGCGGTTCCTTGCCTGAGGGCTTCTCCCCAGATCGTTTCGAGTTCGACAGGTTTTTTGGCTAGATAATCGAGCAGACTGGATGGTTGATAGGCTCCCATTTGCCGGGTTCGAGCGATCTCCTGATTTGGATGTTCGGGATCTTGGGAGAAGCCAAGGGCGGTGGATGCCGCCATCACTTCGTTCATCAAGGTGAGTGTTGCGGCGTGGAGTTTCGGGTTGGCCAAAATCTGAGCGGTGTCGATTCCCCCTTCGGAAATAGACAAGCCGTTGAACGGGACATTCCAAACCAGTTTGTACCATCGCGCAGAACCAACCGAGGGCGCCACGGAACAGCGGATACCTGCTTGTTCGAAAAGCTGAGCTATGGATTGAGCACGAGGAGTGTCTCCTTCCGTGAGATCGGAGAAGCGAATGTTCCCGCCCGACATGTTTGAGGCAACTCCTGGGCTTGGACGGGAGACGCATACGTGACATACACCGCAAAGAATTCTGTTTCGACCTACGATAGAACCGATCAACTCCTCATTGCCTAAGCCGTTTTGCAAAGTGCAGACTGATGTTTCGGGACCGATCAAAGGTGGAAGTAGCTGGGCAAGCGAAGCGTTTGAGGTGGTTTTGAATGCCACGATGACAAGGTCCACCGGACCGATCTCGTGGGGTTCTGCGTGGACCTTGATCTGTGGGAGATGGAAGTCTCCTTCCGTGCATCGAATCTGCAGGCCCTTTTTTTGGAGATGAACTAGATCACGACGTGCCAGAAATGAAACAGGAACACCGCTATGGGCAAGTTTGGCCCCATAATACAGACCCAGAGCCCCTGATCCGACAATGGCAACATGGGGATTCTTGGGTAGGACAAGAGAAGGGCCGGATGGCATACGTAAGAACTAGCTTACTTTGGTAATTTACCAACGTTCCCTTCAGCGCAGAGTTTTTACATGTCGGAGACAACAAAAGTAGATGTGCTCGTGGTGGGAGCTGGACCGACGGGACTCCTGCTGGCCTCGGAGTTGTCACGTCGTAGGGTCGGGGTTCGTTTGATTGAAAGACGGACTTCGCCTGCAAAGCACTCTCGGGCTCTGGCAGTGCTTCCTCGGACGATGGAGATGATGGATCAGCTTGGTCTTGTGAATGCTTTTATTGCCCCGAGTCATAAGGCAAAAGGCATCTGTTTTTATGGGCGTGATCGAAAAGAGGCTTTTCGTTCTTCGATGAACGAATTACCGGGCGAATTCCCGTTCTTTTTGCTTTTGCCTCAGACCGAGACGGAAGTGATCTTGGTGGATCACGCTCGAAAAGCGGGAGTCGAGATTGAGCGTGGAGTGAGTTTTGTAAGTATGGTGCAGACTGGTCAGGGGGTCTTGGCGACCCTTGAGAGGATGGATGGGACTACGGAAAAAATTGATGCTTCTTATCTGGTGGGTTGCGATGGATCGTGTAGTGCTGTTCGGCAATCTGCTGGTTTGGAGTTTAACGGGGGAGGATATGGTCAGAGCTGGCTGTTGGCGGATGTTGTTTTGGATCCAGGACTAGATCGGAACTGGCTGCATGGCTTTACTTCGATGGATGGGCCGATTTTCTTTTTTCCCTTGCCGAAAAATATCTGGCGGATTGTGCTCCTGAGGAAAAGGGCAGAGAACACAACAGCTGACGTCACCATGAAAGAAATATTGGAAGTCTTGGAGAAAAATAACCTCGGCCATCTTCGGGCTAGGGATCCTTCTTGGTTAGCAGGATTTGGGATCCAGCACCGTAGGACAGTGCATATACGAACTGGGCGGGTGTTTCTATGTGGAGATGCAGCCCATGTTCATAGTCCAGCAGGTGGGCAGGGGATGAATATGGGGCTGGGCGATGCATTCAATCTTGGGTGGAAGTTGGCCAGCGTGATTCAGGGCAAAGCAAAAGCAGAGCTTTTGGATAGTTATGAAATGGAGCGGATGCCCGTGATTGATGGAGTTATGAGGATGACGGACCAAATGACGAAGCTGATCACTGCGACGGACGGTCCACGCGCATGGATTCGTGAATGGATTTTGCCGATTGTCGCGAAGGTGGGTTTTGCGGCAAAGATGGCTATGCGGTTAAGTCAGCTTTCTTTGGGGTATCCGCACAGTTCAATCGTTCTTCCTGGAAGGGTGGCCGTGGGGGCTAAACCAGGGGAACGGGTGCCTTCGTTGTCATTTTCGGACTTGGCAACAAAGAAAGCAAGCAGGACCCCAGATCTTTTCAGAGAGGGTAAGATTGTCTTTCTGGTCATGCCAGATTTAGGAATTGGGTATGAGGGAATGCGCGAGGTTATGGATCGAAGATCGGATTTAATCGATTGGCATTGGATGATAAATAAAGGGGCAGGGAGGCCAACGGAAGCGAGGAGTGGTGAGTTGGTTTGGGTCGATGAGGAGGGGAGGGTCCGTCAGGAGCTTGGGGTGGAGGATCATCCGAGTTTTGCGCTGCTACGCCCAGACGGAATTGTTATGGCCCGTGGGGAACTTTGTGAAACTCAGCTAATGCAGGATTTTCTATGTCGGGTTTTTGGGGAGGCGTTTGAAGGAGAAGGTTGAGTTTCACGGGGAGGCGGTGGAAGATGACGCCCGTCTGGGTCGGGTCCATAGCTCAACGGTTAGAGCAGGGGACTCATAATCCCTTGGTTGAAGGTTCAAATCCTTCTGGACCCAATCTTTCGACTGCTTGAGCAATCGGCAGACTTGTGGTCAAACAATCTAGTTGAAAAAGCCATTCACGGGTTGTGGACAAGGAGGGTGAGAAAATCAAAGAAATCGAAGGTCATGGGACGCGGAAGAGGGTGAAATACGGCTATGCGCTACTCTTTGCCTCTTGGCTTGTTTTCGCTGATGCTCTTAATTTCGCCGATTTCAGCCCAAGAGAGTGCGAGTGCCATGAATAACGCCCAGCAAGGGCTTGCCGATACTTCATGGCCCAAAAAGCCTGGCAATCAGGTCAGCCCACTTTCGGGCAAGATGAAAGATGTGAAGCAGATCGAGCCGAAGGATTATGCCGCTGGCAAGGAATTTAAGAGCGACCGACTTTACGAGGAGCCCAAGGAGTCTAGGGTGACCTCGGTTCCGATGTGGGCGCGATCTTCAACTACGGTGGCGAATCAAGAATCATCCCTAGGTGCTCATGGCACCTCATCTTGGGATCAGACTGAAAACATCCGTTTTGCTCAAGGGAGGAGGTCCACTCTGCAAGCGAGGGAGAATCTAGAGCAGAAGGAGATTGCCCACAAAGACAGTCGAGATTGGTCGTCTCGGACAAGCCGTACCTTTCAGAGCGAGGATGGCACCAAGCAGATGTATCAAGGACGCCTGATTCGTGTTCGAGAAAGAGTGGCGCAGGATAATCCGAATATGGGGAGGAATCTAGGGGAAGGGAAAAAGGAGATCTTCAGCCCTTCGGAAGTGAAGAAAATGTTTGAAGGTAAACCCGTGCCAATCGATCCGTTGCAAAAGGCGCCGGTGAAGGTTTCGACTAAGGCCGAATCTCCAATGGCATCACTGCCTTCACCTCAGGGTAATTGACGAGGCTGGCGGTGATGGTGGCTTCGCCCTGTGGAACTTTTCCGCGCAAGGCTTGGAAGGGTATTTTGAGCTGATAATTCAATCGCTCTCCTGCATTGACGTAGCTGTAGCCAGATTCGGTGGCGAATTCAAAGTCATCTGACCAAGTGTAGATCGTCTTTCCTTCCGAGTCGCGGATGACTGCGTCCATACGTTGGGAGGTTGGGAAATAGAGGGTGGAGCCTTTATCGGAACCGTTGACCAAAGTGAATTTGACGGTGATCTCGTCGGAGGGTTGCGGGTCACGGATTCGCGTGAGGGTCAGTTGCGCGGGGGTGATTTCTAACTTGGTTTTGTAGGATTCGAGGTTGAGTTCATTGGCCCCTTCAAATCGTTTTTTCGAGCCCTGCATGAAAAGACCACCTTTGATCAGGCCAGGAGAAGACAGGAACTTGTCGGGTTGACTGGTGCGTGATGAGGCATCAGAGATATCGGCGGCCTCTACTTTTCCTATCACGCAAGCGAGAAAGAGTAGCTCGAAAAGCAGGATGGTGCGGTTAAGCATGTCGGAACTTACTTTATGGGTTTTGGCGAAAATGACAAATCGGGCTGTCGTCTTCGCCCTATTGCGATATCTTTGCCTAATGATTATTGCGAGGAAAGTTCTGCCTATCCTTGCGGGCTTACTACTTTTAATCGGGGCGGCGCCGAAGCCACCCGTGTTGCTTCGAGTTCATCTTCAAGCCCCGGAGGGTGCGAAGGGCCAGGTCTCCGTTCCAGTGACCCTCTTTAATCCAGCGGAGACGATATCGATCCAGTCTCTGCCGGAAGTGACGGAGAAGGAGATTCGAAAAGTTTCGACGCGAATGGATGGAACGATTTTGGTTGAGTTCACTGGTTTTGGGCAGACGAAGTTGGAGGTGGGAACGAGTACGGGGCGGGGTTTGATTTTGGTGGTGATAGTGAATGGACGGGTAGTTTATGCGCCACGAATCGATACGGTGTTAACGAATGGGTGCCTGCTTTTGCCTGCGGGTTCGATTTCTGCTGAGGAGATGGCGCAGATTAATGGGGATGTAGAGCATTCGAAGGAGCAGAAGTTAAAAGATTTACCGCATTCTGGTTAAGTGCATTACCTAGTTATTCAAAAAAACCTCCTCATAGGAAAAGATTGCTGTGGACGGCATGCTTTTTCTGCTTCAGATCGTTGAGATGCAGAAACACTACAGGTGGTGCTTTTTTCTACTTTTGATGGAAATGACCGCTATTACTGAGGCTTCCGCGCCAGATCCTGCGGGGCAAGAAGCGGCGGGTATAGTGGCTGGTTTGCAGATTGGGGTGGGTGGGAAGTTAGTCTTGAACGAGAAGACTGGTCGGTTAGAGGTGAGAGATGGACTTGGGAGTTTGATTGATGAAATGGCTGCGGGCACGGCGGGCAAAGTGGTTGACGTATCTGGGCAGGAGTATCGCTTAAGTTTTGGGAAAGACGATATGGGTCGTTGTAGTGTTTTAGTTCGTGCAGGGCCTGGAATGCAGAAACCGATCACCTTGGATGTTTTTGGGAGGCGGGTGGTGCTCTCCACGGAAGCTTCTTTGCTGGCGACTTTAGGTTCGAACGAGGAAGTTTTTTATGAGCCATCGATTTGCGGGGAGGTATACATGATTTCCGATGGGGGGGGAATAAAGGAGGCAGTGAAGTTAAAGGCCCGTTAATCGTCTTTGAATTTAGGAAGGTAATTCTTACAAATCCAAGCGGTGTTACTGTGATTTAGCTCTTATAAATACGTTTGAACTTTGAGCTAAATATATTTGCCGGGGTTGAGAAGGTTGCGGGGGTCGAGGGTGCGTTTGATTTGGGTGTGGAGATGACGGAGTGACGGGGTTGTGGCTACTTTCCACCAAGGTTTTTTGGCCAGGCCAATTCCGTGCTCGCCGCTAATGACGCCGCCCATGGCGAGGACTCCTAGGAAAAGTTCGTCGAGAATACGGTGCATCCTGCGATCGTCTGGCTTGGTTCCAGCAGTAGCCATCAGGTTGACGTGAATGTTGCCGTCCCCCGCATGGCCAAAGCTGGAAATAGGAACTCCGTGCTTCTTTTGGAGATGCGCGGTTAATCGAAAGAGGTCGACGACTTTGCCTCGTGGTACGGTGACGTCTTCATTCAGTTTAACGAGACCTGTGTCGCGCAAGGCGTAACTAAAGCCCCTGCGGATCTCCCATATCTTCTCGCAAGCCGCGTTGCCGTGGGCAGTGACAATCTTGGATGAGGAGGAACGAAGAACCTTGGCTGCGGAGGCAAGGTCGTTTTTCACCGAGGCGAGCTGGCCGTCAAACTCGACGATGAGGATCGAGTTGCAGTTGGGGGTGTTGGGGATGACTTTTCGAGCCGCGGCGAGGGTAAAGGAGTCGGCAATCTCTAGGGCGCAGGGCAGAAGACCAGAACCGAGAATTTTCTGCACCCCAGCCGCGGCTTTGGCAATGGAGGTGAACTCTGCCCGTAGAGATGAACGGGTAGAAGGAAGGGGAATGAGACGTAGGGTGGCTTCGGTGACAATCCCAAGCATCCCTTCGGATCCCGTAAAGAGTCCGATGAGATCAAATCCTGTGCGATTTTTGTGAGTGCGCCCACCAAGACGAACGGTGGTGCCATCGGTGAGGACGACCTCCAACCCGAGGACATAGTTTCGAGTGACTCCGTATTTCAGGCAGCGAGGGCCACCTGCGTTGGTGGCGATGTTTCCGCCTAAAGTGGATTCCTTGAGGCTGGCGGGATCGGGCGGATAGAAGAGCTTTCGGCGGGTTGCGGTGGAGGCGAGTTTGGCGGTGATAACGCCTGGTTGAACGACGGCAAGGCCATCGGCTGGAGAGATCTGCAAAATTCGATTCATTTTCACAAGGGAAAGAACAAGACCAGCACGGACGGGAACACAACCGCCGACATAGCCACGGCCTGCGCCGCGCGAGGTGACGGGGATACGGTGGCGGTAGGTGAAGGCGAGGATTTTGGATACCTCGGCGGTGTTACGGGGAAAGGCTACGGCGGTGGGCAGGGCGGAGGCCACCCATGCGTCGGAGGAGTTGGCTTGGAGGGTAGCGGGATCGAAGCGGAGAGTGCCTCTGGGCAGAAGCCGGGAAAGGGTTCGGAGATGATTTTTCATTTCCTGCGACGGTCGGCGAGTACGCGGTTCACTTCGCGATCGGTCTGGCGTTTGATGAGGTCTTGGCGTCGATCCCGATGGGTTTTACCCGTGCCGAGGCCGACGAGGATTTTAAAACGCCCCCCTTTTAAGTAGCCCTTGAGAGGAACGAGGGCGCGGCTGCCTTTTTTTTCTATCTGCCCAAGAAAGCGGGCGATTTCCGCTCGGTGAAGGAGGAGTTTCCGAGGGCGTTCGGTTTCGAGGTTGGCGCGGTTGCCGTGGCTGTAGGGGGCGATGTGGAAGGAGTAGAGCCAAGCTTCGCCGTTTTCGATTTTACCGTAGGCGTGAGCGAGGTCGCCACCGCCTGCGCGGAGAGATTTAATTTCAGATCCAGTCAGGACGATGCCTGCTTCAATTGATTCTGAGATGGCGTAGTTAAAACCGGCTTTTCGGTTCTGAATTTCGATCGTTTTCAGGGGGCGTGACCCCGTGGCAAGGGCAGAGGGGGTTAGGCGGACTTCTTCGCGCGAGTCTTAGCCAGTTTCTTGGCGGTGGTCTCGGCAGGGGTTCCAATGACTTCGTAGCTTAGCTTGCCATCGGCAACTTCGTGGAGGGCAACGTCCATAAAGGTCATGCGCGGACTGACAGAAATCATGGGGCGATAGCCGAGGCCGAGTTGGCGGACGCGTTTAGAGATCACATTAATTAGGATCTGGGGGCTAGTGACCTTCACAAGGGCACGGTTGACAAGTTCGCTTCTCATAATGATTTGGGAATGGGTTGCATAATGAGTTGAAGCAGGCAGATTGCAAGAAGAAAACGGAGCGTAGCT
>CAMCDO010000004.1 GCA_945873585.1 Verrucomicrobia subdivision 6 bacterium
TCGGGACTAGAGCAAGCGCGAGGATGAGTGCGATCGCTGTGAGGCGATGAACTTGGCTATAATTTTTTAAATTCATAATTAGTTTTGTTATTTATGTTACTTTGGTTCATTGGGGAATGTACGTAGAGGTTACTATTTTCAGCCACAGGAGCGGTTTATGACGAAAAAAGTGCCACCTCCCCCTGCCCCCTAGGGCGACCGCGAGCCCTCTACCCCCAAGGGGGCTATGCCCAAAAACCCCGCTGATGACTAGAGCGGCTTCACGGCTATGCCATACATGGCGTAGCGATATTTCTCGCTTACAATTGTAGGCGCACCGAGTGTCACCGTCGCAGAGCCCGGCACGTCCTTGCGCCAGACAGAATGCTCGACGTAGAGCTCACCATTCGCATCCGGCATAAGCTTTTTCGTTTCAAACAGGTCCGGCCACCACGGACCACTACGCAAACGCAGCCCGGTGTCCCGAAAACCCTGCCGCAACCACTCGGGCGGCTCCGCCCGACTATCGAATAAAACGTAAACCGCACAGGGTCGAGACAGTTCGAGATTAATGTCGGGCAGTGGTTGGTGGATCGATTGACGTTGAAAGGTTCCGATCACATCGGCTCCCTCCAATTCTGCCGGGAAAAGCTGGTCGGGCATGGCGCGCCAAGTGAGGTTGCGGTGCCCGCGATGAACGAGGGAAGCCAGCGCCCCCTCCCCCATACCACCCGGCGTGATCGTATAGCAGCGGTAAAAGTTTGCTTTCTTGATGTTGTCCGTGACGCCTGTGATGACCTCCGAATCAGGGGCGTTCAAGCCCCGAATCGCCAAGCGATCGCCCTGTAACGCCAACGCTTGCAAGCGCTGGATTTTAGCTTCCCGATTCGCCAATCGCGCCGCCTCCCCCTCATGAAGACTCGCGAGTCGGCTTTTCTGTGTAGGTAGTTCCCCAGCCCGGTAAACTTCAACCTCACCTTCAAGCACTAGAACATCGGTGCTGCCGTCATTGCCCACTGATGCGCCGAAGCGAGTACCAATATCCATCAAGAGGGCGCTCGCCGTATCGAGCACAAACCCCTTGGCTTCCGAACCCACATCGATGGTGATGTTGCCCAGCAATAGCCGCAAGCGCATCGGATTCACAAATTCCAAGATCACGGGCCCTTCTAGGTCGACCACCGCCCCCGAGGAGATTCGGAACCGTAAAGAACCCCTATCCATCCGTAATTTCTCCAGCACCACCCGCTCACCCACCTGATACGGCGAGCCCTCTGAGGCAAGGATATCAACGGATACCCCTCTCGCCACGGTCACGGAGTCGGATTTGCGTCCGTGATCAGCGAATTGCCAAAAGGCGGATCCCACCATGAGCAGGACTGCCGCTGCGAGTGCCGCCTGAAGGAGGGGGGATCCCATGCGGGAGCGGAAGGTGCGAATCTTCGGTTGGGGAGTGACATCCGTCGGAGAGAGAAGAGTGCGCACAGGAATGGCCGCGCGCCCCTGCTGCCAAGTGAGCAAGGCATGCATCTGTGCTTGGTCGGCGTAGGCCCGGCGCTGCTCCGCATCGGCGCGCAAGTGCGCGCGGAACTGTTCGAGTTGCACCTCGTCGGCCGTGCCCTCCAGGACTGCATGGCACAGGTGCTCGAATGACTCCTTACTCATGCCCTCACCTCGTTCCCGATCACTGACTGCACGCAGTCGGCCAGCAGTTTGCGCAACCGGTAAAAGAGGGCAGCCATCGCATTCTCCGAGCGGGAAAGCCGGCTCGCGATATCCTGCACCGCCTCACCCCGACCGTAACGCGCAGCGATGAGTTCGCGCTGGCGAGGGGTCATGCGCTCCATGCAGGTTTCCAGCACTTTCAACCGCTGATCCGCGTCTTCGGAGGTTCCCTCGAGTTCGTCGGCAAAGGTAGCCAACAAGGCATCGTCCAGAACCAGGCGCGACCGCTGGTTGCGCTTCCGGCACGCCATGACCTCAAAACGGGCAAATGCGTAGGCCCAGCGCAGAAAAGGCTGGTTCGGATCATACTCGGCACATTTCCGACATAGTTTCATGTTTGCTTCTTGAAGCACGTCATGGGCGTCGTTCACTCCACCCAAAAGCGACACGATGAAGGCGTACAAAGCGCTTTGCGATGCCGTCAAGAGCTGGACGAACTCGGGCGTCGGGCCACTTGCATCGTTTATATTATTCTCCATAGAGTCTTCAGCTGAACCTCACAAGTTATGACGGAGCACCAGAGACATACTCAACATACGTGTAAATCATTCATCGACAAGAAGTGTCAGCCTTAATCGTGCACTCTTTTCCTTTCAATTCAGGAGGACTTCGACGCCTTTGAAACGATCCGTCATAAAACCGGTTGAAATGCTATATATCTAGGGGCAGAACTGTCGCCTCCCCTGCCTACCTCCATGTATTATCTCTTCCGCCCGAAACTTCCGACTCGTCCCACGGGGCGTCACGTAGGGTTACTCGCCTGTCTGCTCGTCTGGACAGCCCTGACGCCAGGCCATTCGGGGCCCCAGGTGGTCCATGACCCGGATGCTCAATTTAACCTAAAAAACGCCCACGGAATGGAGGTGCGACTGGCCTCCTACGGCGCGCGGATCACCTCGATCAAAGTGCCAGACCGCAACGGCGTAATGACAGACATCGTCCTCGGCTTCGACACCGTCGAACCCTATCGGTCATCAGTCAAGAAGCCCTACCTCGGGGTGACCCTCGGCCGATATGCCGGGCGCATCGCCAACGGACGCTTCACCCTGGACGGCGTCGAACATGTGCTCGCGAAGAACAACGGTCCGAATCACAACCATGGTGGGGTCACCGGGTTTGACAAGGTTGTGTGGGAGGCGAAGCAGCTCCGTAACGGTGTTCAATTCAGTTATACCTCTCCGGATGGAGAAGAGGGCTACCCCGGAACGCTCAAGGCCCGAGTGACCTACACCCTGACCGATGCCAACGAGCTCATCATCGATTACCGAGCCACGACCGACCGCGCGACGCCGGTCAACTTATCCAATCACACCTATTTCAATCTGGCGGGTGAAGGTTCGGACACCGTGCTTGATCACGAACTGATGATTGATGCGGAGGAGATGCTTGCGATCGACAAAACTTCTGTCCCCACCGGGAAGATTGCATTCGTCGCGGGCACACCGTTCGACTTTCGTCACCCCAAGCCGGTCGGGCGGGATATCGATCAGACGAATGAGCAACTGGCCAATGGGAGCGGGTATGACCACACTTTTGTTCTGAATCCGAAAAAAGGGGTTAAGAATCCTGCCGCGACCCTTTATGAAAAAACCAGCGGTCGAAAAATGCAGGTTTTCACCGATCAACCGGGTCTACAGCTCTACACCGCGAATTTTCTCGATGGATCGCTCAACGGGAAATCCGGAAAACCCTACATGAAGCGCAGTTCACTGTGCTTAGAAACCCAGCATTTTCCCGACAGTCCGAATCAACCGCGTTTTCCCAGCACAATCCTCCGGCCCGGTGAAACCTACCAGACCCGGACGATCTACCAATTCAGCGTGAGCGATTCCATTGGGGAATGATCCACAGTGCTCATGCTCCCTACGGTGCTGGACCAGCCGGTTGTTAAAGACCTCCCATGAAATTTCTTCCCCTCAGTGTCGCCGTTCTAACTTTCATGCTGGCACACTTTGCCCGCGCAGAATCAAACCCTGTCTCGTTCGCCTACATCCTGCAGGCCGATTCCTTCGCTAAAACAAAACCTTCGGCGGTTGCAAAACTCAAGGAGAGTGGACGCGATTGGATCGTGCTCGACGCGACCTTCGCTGGCAAGACGCCGTGGGAGCAAGCAGACCTCGACACAATCTGCAGCGGCAAAGCAGGGCGGAAAGTGGTCGCTTACCTTTCTATCGGTGAGGCTGAGGACTACCGTCCCTATTGGCAGTCCGAGTGGGGCAGTAATGGCAATCGGACTACCTCAGCACCGGCCTGGCTCGGGATCGAAAATCCGGATTGGAAAGGAAATTATCAGGTCAAATATTGGAACGCAGAATGGCAAAAGCTGATGCTAGCCGCGATTGACGACGCCATGGCACACGGTTTCGACGGCGTCTATCTGGACATCGTAGATGGCTTCGAGACGTTTGAGCAGGGCGCCAATCGTTACCTCGTCGACCGCATTAACCCAGAGACAAAGCAGACCTATCGCCGCGACATGGTGGACTGGGTGAAAACGATCGCTGCTCGCGCCCGCGCAAAAAATCCCGCGGCACTCGTCATCCCGCAAAACGGCTCCCAACTGGCCGAACAAAAGGACTTCGTTGAGGTCATCAACGCCCAAGGCATCGAGGATTTGTTCACTGACGGGAACAAACTACAGCCCGCCTCGCACGCGGATGAAATCCTCAGCCATTTGAAATTATTGGCTTCGGCAGAGAAGCCCGTGTTGCTCATCGAGTATCCAAAGACGCCAGAACGACAGGCGCTATCCAAAAAATTGGCCAAGGAGAACGGCCTCGTTTGGCTGGTGACGGATCGTCAACTCAAGACGCTTGGTGAATCGGGCAAATAGCCTCTGCCATAGCTTTCTTTACGCACGAGAGTCCCATTTAGGGCGGGATCGGATTTTCTCAACGGGCTTTTTTCGAGAAAGAATCCTCCGCCACCATTCCAATGGGACCAGCCCCAGCATAACCCCAGGCGAAAAAGTATCTTGGTCATGAGCCTTTAGCCGATAGGCACCGCGCTCCGCTGTCGCTGGTGGAAGGCACTGAGTTCCTTGTAGCCAACCTCCCGAACCAGAGAGATCGCCCGATCAAACTCATAACCCACTTCAGCTGGTGCATGCGCATCAGAGGAGATTAGTACCGGTATATTACGTCGGAATGCTTCTTCTAGGAATACCTTGGAGGGATAAATCTCCATCACCTCCTTCCGCAAGCCGGCCGTGCTCACCTCCATGGCGATTCCAGCCGCCTCAATCGCATCGAGAGTCTCTTTGTAGTAAGTGCGGAGATCTCCTTTGGGGCGATGACCGAATTTTTTCACTAAATCAGGGTGAGCCATGAAATCAAAAAGGCCACTTTGCGCGGCTTGAGTCATCGCTTTGAAGTATTTTGTCCAGACTTCTTCAACGGGTTGATCCTTCCATCGGGCTAACTTCAGCGGATTGTCCACATCCCAATCGGGAGTGATGTAGTGGACCGCCCCGATGAAATAGTCGAACTGGGCCTTTGTCGCTAATTCTCGAATCCACCCCTCTTTCCCAGGAATAAAGTCACACTCCAGACCTAATCGGATCGGAAGTTGAGGAAACTCTAGACGCGCCTCCTCCACAAGACGTAGGTACTCAGGAAAATCAGCTAAATCCATCCTCCAATCATCGAATTTTGAGGGCATGGGATTATGTTCTGAAAAACCAATTTCTTTCAGACCTTTCCGCACCGCCTCAGCCGCGTATTCGCGCGGATGCCCTATGGCATGCCCACAAAGGGGCGTGTGCATGTGGTAATCGAAGCGCATTACCAGACTTTACCTATCCCAAGGCCCTTTTCCAAGGGCATAGGGGAGCGTTGCCCAGTGCCCTACTTTTCGGCATCATCCAGAGATGGCATCCCTACCTTATCTTCATCTTTCCCCTGCCCGCCTCCGATCAACTCTAACCCGCTTCCGCAACCTACGCGCTCTCATTGTGGGCGACCTGATGCTGGACGAGTTTATTTATGGTCGCGTCTCAAGGATTTCTCCCGAAGCGCCTGTACCCGTTGTTCATGTCGAACGCGAACAGTCCTACCCAGGTGGCGCAGCGAATGTCGCAAGAAATCTAGCGGCTCTAGGAATTCATGCCGAGTTAAGCGGCGGCATCGGTCAAGATGCCACGGGACAACACCTCCTGACTCTTCTCCGCCATACCAAGATTGGAACTTCAGGCGTCTGTCGCTCTGCCAAGTTCCCCACCATTCGGAAAACCAGAATCCTGGCTCGTCACCAGCAAGTCGTTCGGGTGGATCGGGAAGAACCCAGCAATCTTTCTCCAAAAGAGAGAGGCGCCGTCCTCAAAAAAGCCTTACAAGTTCTCCCCCGCTGCCATGCCCTCATCTTGGAAGATTACGGCAAAGGCCTCTTCGATCAGTCATTCGTCGACTCCCTCCTGGAAGCCGCCCGCAAACACAAGATTCCTTCCGCCGTCGATCCCAACGTCCACAACCCCCTTCATTGGCATGGAGCGACTTTAGTAAAACCAAACCGAGCAGAAGCTTTTGGAGCTTTAGGGCAACCCGACTCTTCCAACCCGAAAGATTGGATCGCAGCGGGCGAAGAGCTCCTCATCCGTTGGAACTGCCAAAATCTTCTTCTGACACTTGGTGAAAATGGCATGATTCTTTTCCAGCATAATGAAAAGCCCTACTCCATTCCTAGCCGAGCTCGCGAGGTCTACGACGTATCCGGTGCAGGCGACACTGTAATTTCTGTCTTAGCTGCGGGACTGGCCGCGGGCTTAAGCGGGCAGATTTCCGCCGAACTAGCCAACTTGGCCGCGGGGATTGTTGTTGGGAAACTCGGCACCGCCACGGTTACGCCAGAAGAAATTATGGAAGTAGCCCGGAACCATGGCTAAGGCAGCCGTCTTCCTCGACCGCGACGATACGCTCATCGAGAACGTTCCCTACCTCGGCGACCCTACTCAGGTTCAACTTCTTCCGGGCGCAAAGGAAGCCATCACCCGACTTCACCAAGCGGGTCTGCTCTTAATTGTAGTTTCTAATCAATCTGGAGTGGGTCGCGGACTCATCAGTAAAGCGCAAGTCCGCTCGGTCGATGCGAAAATGGAGGAACTTCTCGGGAGTAAAGGGATCATCACCGCCTTTTCCCACTGCTACGCCGCCCCAGGCGATCCGTACGATGAAAGAAGAAAACCTTCGCCACTCATGTTGCAAGAGGCTGCACTCGAGCACGGCTTGTCTTTAAATGACTCTTTTATGGTTGGGAACCGACTTAGCGACATTCAGTCAGGGCACGCCGCGGGTTGTCGTACAATTATTCTGAAACTTCGGATTGAACCAGGAGATGAAAAAGCATGCGCCGAGCTCGCTACCTTTTCCGCTAAAGACTGGCCCGCTGCATCCGCTTGGATTTTAAAATCGAAAGAGTCGCCTCTGTGAGTCACCCAAAGATTACTGCTGTCATACCCGCCCGATACGGCTCGACCCGTTTCCCAGGCAAACCCCTCGCGATAATTGCAGGCAAACCACTCCTGCAGTGGGTTTGGGAGGGAGCTTGCCAATCGTCAGCGATTGCCAAAGTGCTAATCGCCACCGATGACCTACGAATTGCCGGCCTAGCGACAAAGTTTGGAGCGGAAGTTAAAATGACTCGATCCAACCATCCCTCGGGCACAGATCGGATTGCTGAGGCTGTCCTAGGAGAAAGGGCGGACTGGATTTTAAATATTCAAGGAGACGAACCCCTGATCGAAGGCTCTTTTCTAACTCGGATAATTCAAGGGTTAAATCCATCTTTCGGTATGGCTACGGTAGCCACACCTCTCTCCTCTCTCTCCGACCTAGATAAACCCGACATCGTCAAAGTAGCCTTCGATCGAACTGGCAAGGCAATCGGGTTTCGGCGCTTGGCGACCGCACAGGAGGCTGGCACATGGTCTCACCAGCACATCGGAATTTATGCCTTCCAACCAGCCACCCTGCAGCAGTTTGTTGGTCTTCCGCCCAGCCCTGGCGAGATTCGTGAACACCTCGAACAGTTGCGGGCTTTAGAGAACGGGATTGCGATTCAAGTTCTGCCGCTTACCTTCATATCCGTTGGTGTGGACACGCCGGGGGACGTGCCACGCGCGGAACGAGCCCTGGCAGACCGCGCCAAAAGTGTCTCTATATGAAATATATATTTATTACCGGCGGTGTAATCAGTTCCTTAGGAAAGGGACTGACCGCGGCCGCCCTCGGAACAGTTCTTGAGAGGCGTGGCCTAAAGGTCGGCCTAATGAAATTTGATCCCTACCTCAATGTGGATCCTGGGACGATGAGCCCCTATCAGCACGGCGAAGTGTATGTTTTAGAAGACGGAGCCGAGACCGACCTTGACCTCGGCCACTACGAGCGCTTTACCTCATGTCACTTGACGCGAAGACACAACTTAACCGCAGGCCAAGTCTACGAAGAAGTTTTACGCAAAGAGCGACGGGGTGATTATCTGGGCAAAACAGTCCAAGTCATTCCCCACGTGACCAACGAAATTAAGAATCGTTTGAATCACATGGGGCAACATGAAGATTGCGATATTCTGATCACAGAGATTGGAGGTACGACTGGAGATATCGAGGGACTCCCCTTTCTCGAAGCCCTTCGCCAATTCGCCCTTGAAAAAGGACCTGGGCAGTGCCTCTTTATCCACGTCACTCTGGTTCCTTTTATCAAGGCGGCGGGAGAGCTCAAATCAAAGCCCACCCAGCAAAGTGTAGCGAAGTTAAGAGAGATTGGCATCCAGCCTCAGATTCTCGTCTGTCGCAGCGAACACCCCATCGACCTGGAAACCCGTCAAAAGATTTCCAATTTTTGCAACGTTTCAGTCGATGCAGTCATCGAGGAACAAGACGTGAAACATACAATTTACGAAGTTCCCCTCATGTTGCACCGGGAGAAACTCGACGAACTTGTTCTTTTGCATTTAGGTTTGAAAGCACCCCCCGCCGATCTAAAGGATTGGGAGAAACTTGTGGGACGAATGATTTCGCCCAAACATCGGGTTAAGGTGGCCATGGTTGGGAAGTACCTTGGAGTGCCCGATGCCTACAAAAGCGTTACTGAAGCCCTATTCCACGCCGCCTCAGGCGAAGATACCGGTGTGGATCTCATAAAAGTAGATGCAGAAGAGATCGAGAAACAGGGAGCGAATGCTTTTCTTAAAGGAGTGGACGGGGTTCTTGTCCCTGGTGGATTCGGGGAGCGCGGAATCGAAGGTAAAATTGCCGCCGTACAATATGCCAGAGAGAAAAAGATCCCCTATCTTGGCCTCTGCCTTGGAATGCAGGTGGCGGTAATCGAGTTCGCCCGAAGCCTCGCAGGTCTAAAGAAGGCTCACAGTTCCGAGTTCGACCCGCAAACCAAAGACCCCGTGATTACCCTACTCCCAGGGCAAAGCACGAATGGGGATAAAGGAGCTACCATGCGACTGGGTAGTTATCTTTGTCAGTTAACTGCAGGTTCCCTAGCTCATAAAGCCTATGGCAAAAATGAAATCGAGGAGCGGCACCGGCACCGCTACGAATTTAATAATCTTCATCGCGAGACTCTAGAAAAAGCTGGTCTCCGCATCAGCGGTATTCACCCAAAAGGCAACTTAGTCGAATGCATCGAGATTCCAGATCACCCTTGGTTTGTCGCTTGCCAATTTCACCCTGAGTTTCGTTCCAAGCCAGATGCCCCTCATCCACTCTTCCGCGGCTTTGCTCAGGCCGCTCACCTCCATGCCCAAGCCAACTAAATCTAAATTTCTCTTAATCGGAGGTCCTTGTGTCCTCGAATCACGCGCCACCTCTCTTCTTATTGGGCGTACCCTACACACTCTCTGCCAAGAGCTTGGTTGGGACTATGTCTTTAAGGCGAGCTACGATAAAGCTAACCGCACCTCGATCACCTCTCCACGAGGGCCAGGTTTCAAGAAAGGCTTAGAGGAGCTGGTGGCAATACGGAGAATTCTCAAGGTCCCTGTTCTCACTGATGTCCACACCGCCGAAGAAGCCAGGCTGGCCGGGCGAGTTGTAGATATATTACAGATTCCAGCTTTTCTGTGCCGCCAGACCGACCTACTTCTCGCGGCGGCTCGCACCGGCAAAGGGGTCAGTGTCAAAAAAGGCCAATTTCTTGCTCCTGCCGCAGTCAATTCGGTGATGGAGAAACTTCGTCGCGGCGGATGTCGCAATGCCTGGATTACAGAACGAGGAACAACTTTCGGCCATGGGGATCTGGTGGTGGATATGCGGGGCTTGGCCACGATGAAAGATCAAGGCCATCGGGTCATTTTCGATGCGACTCACTCTGTGCAACGACCCGCAGGAGGCAACATCACACGAGGCGAAGCCCGTTTTATTCCAGCTCTAGCACGGGCCGCCGTCGCGGTAGGTATCGATGGGCTCTTTATCGAGGTTCATCCGCATCCGAAAAAAGCCCTCTCCGATAAAGAAAGCATGCTCCCTTTAAGCCAGGCCGACAGACTCTTCCGTCAGATCAATCGGATTTTATATGCAATTTCCTAAAGCTATCTTTTTCTACATCTTTATCAGTGGAATCCTGCCCCTTTTTGCAGCCAATGGACCCGAGTTCCCTATTGGATCAGTCATTCAGAACTTCGCCCTCCCACAGACCGATGCCAGCGGCCGGAAGACAGCAGTCGTCCATGGGAAACGCGCCACCGTTGTCAGCCCAAATCAGCTTAAAATCGAGGACCTAAAAGTGGAACTCTTTAACTCGGAGGGATCCATCGAGACCACCATCACTGCTACCCGAAGCGATTTTTGGCGTAAGGAGAACCGCCTGACGACCGACAGCGGCATTATAGTCAAACGCCCGACTCTCCTCATCTCCTCCAATGGGATCGATTGGAACGTCGCCGAATCGAATGGAACCCTTTATAATCGTGTCCGGGTGGTTCTCTCAAGTTCAGCTCCATGAAATTCTTCTTTCTTACTCTTCTTCTAGCGGGACCGTGGCTCTACAGCGAAGAGGCCAATCCAGCCCCTGCGAGTCCTGCCCCCACAACCAGTGGACTAACCACAATCACGAGCGATTCCCTCGATCTTAATCTTGGCAAAGAGAAGGGCAAAAAACAGGGGCTTTTCCGTGGTAATGTGACTGTCGACGAACCGCGCTTTACCATGACCGCAAAAGAAATGACGGTTCTCTTCGCCGATAACGACGCGGTTCAATCGCTCGAGGCAAGGGATGATGTCATCATCAAGCGGAAAGATGGTTCCTCGGAAACCTCGAGCGAAAAGGCCATCTACGAGGTGGCAGACAAAAAGCTCATCCTCCTCAAAGTTACCCGCCAACCCAAGGTCACCACCAGTGACAAGAAAGTCGTCAAAGCTGATAAAATTATCATCTATCCAGAAGATGATAAGATGACTACCGAAGGGAAAAGCTCGGTCGAGCTTAAGGCCCCCTGAACACACCCCTTCCCACCGCGGAGCCACTTACTGGGGAACCCATCCTTTCTTGCGATGGCCTAGTCAAACGATATGGGGATCGGAATGTGGTCAATGGAGTAAATCTAAATATTCGCGCAGGCGAAGTCGTCGGACTTCTTGGCCCGAACGGTGCCGGAAAAACCACCAGTTTCTATATGCTAGTAGGTCTTGTTCGGCCTACCGCGGGTTCAATTACCTTTGCGGGGGAAGATGTCACTGGCATGCCGATGTACCGCCGCGCCCGACGTGGGATCGGTTACCTTCCTCAGGAAGAGTCAATTTTTCGGCGTCTAACCGTAGAGGAAAACCTCATGGCAATTCTTGAAACACTTCCGATCACTGATCAGGAGAGAAAAGAACGTTGCCAAGAGCTTCTGGTCGAACTGGGACTTGATGCCTTAGTCAAAAGTCTCGCCATCCAGCTTTCGGGTGGTGAGAAGCGCCGCCTAGCTATTGCCCGTTGTCTCGTTACCCGCCCGAGCGTTCTACTTCTCGATGAGCCTTTTAGCGGCGTCGATCCGCTCGCCGTATACGATATTCAGCAAATCATCCTCACCATGCGGAGGAAAGGAATCGCAGTGCTCATTACCGACCATAATGTACGTGAGACTCTGTCCATCGTCAGTCGTGCCTACTTAATTTGTGAAGGCAAGGTGGAGAGCGAGGGAAATGCGGAGTTTCTAATCAATGATCCTGTGGCCCGCGGTCTTTACCTTGGACCACGGTTTTCCATGTAACCGATCGAATCTACTTCCAAATCCCTATCCCTTTCCTTCCAAGATGAGATCAAGGACTTCTTCTGGATTTGCCGCGCGAAGAACAGGCCTACCTACCACCACACGACTAGCTCCCTCGCCAAGTGCTTCGCCTACTGTTTTCGATCGCGCCTGGTCATCGGCCTTTGTCCCAGGAGGCCGAACCCCTGGTGTGACAATCTCACCAAATTTGCCCCATGCTGCCCGCTCCTTTTTTGCCTCGTGGGGACTACAGACGATTCCCGCTAACCCAGCTTCCTTAGCCGACCCCGATAAACGCTCAACCGTTTCAGCCACCCCGCCCGTCCATCCCGCAGCGCTGACATCCTCCTCCGTTAAACTGGTTAGAAGGGTGATCCCAAGTACCTTCGTCTCAGTCGGAGCTGCCGCCACCGCTGCCTGCATCATCCCCTGCCCACCAGAAGCATGGACGGTAAGGAACCGAGGGCGCCAGTGTGCCACTGCCGCTACTGCCTGTCCCACCGTATTAGGAATATCGTGAAACTTAAGATCCAAGAAAATGGGGACTTCCAGTTTTTGCAACCCAGACAAAACTTCGCTCCCTCCTCGCAGGTAAAGCTGCAGTCCAACTTTAAATGTTCCGACACGACTTTTCAGGCGATGCGCCCACTGCAGCGCCTCTTTGGCCGTATCCACGTCCAAGGCAAGGATCAGCTGATCGGGCGTCATCCTCACTATCTAATCGAGATCACTCACCCATGACAATCCGCGCCTACGCTAAAATTAACCTAGACCTTCGACTCCAGAAACGGCGTCCCGACGGCTTTCACCCCATCGATACTTTTTTTATTCGCGTCGACGTCGCCGACAATCTGAATGCGGAGATAACCACCGACGCAAAACTGTCCCTACAAATCGAGGGAGACAACCAGCTCTCCACAGGAGCAGATAACCTTGTTTTACGTGCCGCCCGAGCCTTGCAATCCCACGCGCCCACTCTCGGAGCCCACCTCCGACTCAAAAAAGTCATTCCCCAAGGGGCAGGACTAGGAGGTGGAAGTAGTGACGCCGCCGCCGCCCTCTGCCTTCTTCGAAAACTTTGGTCGCTTCCACTCCCCGATGCCGAACTGAGCAAGATCGGAGCAGAGTTAGGGAGTGACGTACCCTTTTTTTTACAACCCTATGCAGCGCGCGCTACAGGTCGGGGCGAAATCCTTCAACCTGTCCACTTGACCGGCCTCCCTTGGGCTGTCCTTCTTCATCCTGGCTTCGCTTCCCCCACCGCACTTGCTTACGCCCGCTACGCCCAAAATCCTCAATCTGGATCCGAAGGCCCAATCCTACGTTTACAATCGCTCGACGGTAAAAATTACGAAATTCGTCCGCGGAACGATCTCGAACCTGCGGTCGAAGGAAAGTTCCTCTGGATATCCTCTGCTCGCGAATGGCTAGAGAAACAGCCCTCGGTCCTCGCCGCTCGGATGAGTGGTAGTGGATCGACCGTCTTTGGTCTGTTTTCTACAAAAGAAGAGGCCGAGCAAGTTGGGAAGGAGGCCCGTGAGTTTTTCGGGACAGAAACGTGGATTCAAGTCACCCGCCTTCTAGGCGGTCACGAATGAGATTAGCGAAGCTTGAGCGAGATCCGGGATTTAATCCGCGCGGAACGATTCCGATGGATGGCCTTCCCTTTTGCCGCCCGATCCAAGCAACGTTGCAGTTCAGGGAAAAGTTTCAGCGCTTCATCCTTCTTCCCAGCGGTGATCAACGAAAGAACCTTCTTCTGCGCCAGTCGAGCATTATCCAAAAGACGACGATTCACCACCCGACGCCGAAGGGAGGCTCGGGCTTGTTTTGCAGCAGAAGCAGTGTTGGCCATAACCTCAAATCCTGCCCGAACCCGGGGGGGGGCGTCAATCCATGAACTTACTTCGCCTCTTCCTTTCCCTCATGCTCTGGCCAGGGATTTTCGCAACCGCGCTTTTCCTCCACCGATTGATCCTTGGGGCTTGGGCAAATCCCAGCTTCCCTTGGATGGGTTCAGCTGCTTTCGCCTCGGGCCTGCTTGTGGCTTGGGCAGCATTTTTCTTTCTTCCTCGCCCGCGGGGTCTTTACGTCCTCGGACATGAACTTACCCACGCTCTCGCCGTCTGGTGTAGCGGAGGGCGGGTTCACTCCCTCCATGTAGGCAACCAAGGGGGCAAAGTCGTTGCCGACCGCGTTTCCCCCTGGATTAGTCTGGCCCCCTACATTTTTCCCTTTTATCCATTGGCAGCGGGAATTCTATGGCTGGCAGGGACACGCTGCTGGCCCAATGCCGCTCACTACCCCATGCCCTTTTTGGGAATTTGGGGGGCAATCTGGGGCTACCACTATGCCTTTACCTTGGCTCTTATCCCCACCCGCCAACCCGATTTCCTCGTCTACGGCCGAATCTTTTCTTTAACCCTCGTTGCCCTAGGTAACCTTCTTGTGGCCGCCCTGCTCACTTGGGCCGCTTTTCGACCCACCCCCGCTAGCCAAACCCTCATTCTGCTCGGCTCGGAATGGGCATGGACCTATACGCAAATCGTTCATTGGCTCTCAGGGCTACTCTTGCGCTACCTACCCCATCCCGCTTAAATTCACCTGCTCGTGCTCGTCTCCGATCTCATCTCTGAAGGCAATCTGATGCCCAACCTCGAAGCAGCGGACAAGAAAAGCGCTTATTCTCTTATGCTTCAACATCTTGCAGATAAAGGAATTATCTCTAAAGACCTCATTCCGTCCAGTCTACAGGCGTTGCAGGTTCGTGAAGATAAAATGACCACCGCCATGGGTGGAGGGTTTGCTTTGCCCCACGCCACCATTCCTAAACTGCCCTCTCTCTGCACTCTTCTCGCACGTAGCCCCAAGGGGGTCCCATGCGATGCAATGGACGGCAAGCTCGTTACTATTTTTTTTCTTATTCTCGTCCCGCCCGATCAAAATCAGACTCACTTACAAACTCTCGCCACCATGGCCAAATTCTTTAATCGGCGCGGTATTAAATCAAAGATCCTCCAGGCCCTCGGCTCAGCAGAAATTCTCGATCTCCTCCGAGCTCCCTAATGTCCCTACGTGCTGAACTCGAAACGCGGGTCCAATCCTGGGCCGGCGCGAACTTTCCCACTATTGGTCAAGGACCTTGGATCCGAACGTGTGCCGATGCCCGCCATGGCCACTTTCAAACTCACCTGCCCATGGTTGCGGCAAAGCAGACGGGTGGGAATCCACGTGAAATCGCCGCCCGCCTCGCTGAAGAGTGCTTACCCCCTAGCGATTGGGAAAAGCCCAGCGTCGCAGGATCTGGTTTCGTCAACTATCGGGCTACACCCCAAGCCGTTGCCCAAGCCGCGCAAAACCTTCGCGCGAATCAATCCCTAGGAGTCGAGCCTGATCCTCAACCTGAAACCATCGTGGTCGACTTCAGCTCTCCCAATATCGCTAAATCCATGCACGTCGGACATATTCGCTCTACCCTCCTTGGAGATACTCTCGCCCGTCTGCTCAAACGACTAGGGCATCGGGTCATCCGCATCAATCACCTCGGGGATTGGGGCACTCAATTCGGTAAACTCCTCCTCGCTTACAGGGCCGCAGGTCGCCCCGAAATCTCCTCCACCAACGCCATCCAACAGCTGGAAGAGTTTTATAAACAAGGTCACCAGGAAGCAGAATCTGACCCCGTAAAAATGGATCAAGCCCGCGCTGAACTCGCCGCCCTGCAGTCAGGAGACCCAGAACGAATGCGTGATTGGGAACTCTTTTGTGCGCGCTCCTCCGAGCATTTCCGCGAGGTCTACCAGCGCCTCGGGGTAATCTTCGACCTTGAAAAAGGAGAAAGCTCCTACCACGAGGAGCTTCCTGGCATTGTCGAAGAACTTCTCCGCCTCAAAATCGCCGAAAATAGTCAGGGTGCTGTGGTTATTTCTAACCCTTCTGTAGCCGAAGAGCCTTTTCTTATCCGAAAATCAGATGGGGCGTTTCTTTATGGTACAACCGATTTAGCCGCCCTGCGCTCTCGCCTTCGCGATCTTCATGCCGACCGAATTCTCTATGTTACCGATGGTCGACAGCAACTCCACTTTCGTTGGCTATTCGACACAGCACAGCGCTGGGCCCAGAAAGTCGCCCTAGAACACGTTTGGTTCGGAACCATTCTTGGCCCCGACCGAAAGCCACTTAAAAGCCGCGATGGCACGCCCCTCAAACTCGTCGATCTCCTGGCTGAAGCAAAAGAACGAGCCAAAAAGATTCTCTTAGAAAAGAGACCCGACCTCGCTCCAGACCTTCTCGAATCCAAAGCTGAGCTCCTAGGCATCGCCAGCCTTAAATATGCAGATCAGCTACCCGGGCGTAACTTGGACTATGTTTTCACTTGGGAAAAGCTCCTGGCCTTTGATGGAAACACTGCTCCCTACATCCTCAATGCTTACGTGCGCACTCGAGCGATTTTGCGCAAAGCAGAGATCACCACCACTCCAGTCCACCCGATCAAGCTAGAGGAAAAGGCGGAAGAAGAGTTGGCTCGCCAACTTCTACTTTACGGGGATGCAGTTGCCCTTGCTGCTAGTGATCGCCGCCCACACCATCTCTGTGGTTATCTCTTCGAAACCGCCAGCATGTACCATCGGTTTTATGAGGCCTGCCCGGTTCTTAAGGCCTCCTCCCCTACCCTGCGCAATTCACGCCTAACCCTTGCTGGGCTTACTGGCGATATTCTCAAAGATGGCCTTGGTTTGCT
Organism: Verrucomicrobia subdivision 6 bacterium; assembly: GCA_945873585.1. Lineage (GTDB taxonomy): Bacteria > Verrucomicrobiota > Verrucomicrobiia > Methylacidiphilales > Verrucolacustridaceae > Verrucolacustris. The sequence goes on from CAMCDO010000004.1 coordinate 16,646, forward strand.
TGGCATTCCCACTCTCGAAGAAATGTGACCTTCAGATCTAACTCTCCGCCATTCCCTGAAAGGCTGAACCTTTCGCCAACGAAATGGCCTACTTATCGATCCGGTCCGCATCGCCCCAGAGATTTTCTAGACGATAAAAGTTACGCCGTGCCGAATGCATTACATGAACCAAGACATCCCCATAATCCAAAATAATCCACTGACTAGCGGAGTTTCCTGAGATTCGATACGGCTTGCGGCCACCCGCTTCCTCTACCCCGCGATCAATTTCACCCGCAATTGCCTTGAGATGAGGCTCATTATCCCCAGAAACAACCAAAAAGAAATCGGCGGGACCACCCACTTTGCGTAGATCAAGAATTACAGGATCTTTTGCCTTCTTCTCGGCGGAGGACTCACGACAAAGACGGGCCAACTCCACCCCGCCTACACTCATCGGTAAACCCTACTTCGTCGCAAGGCTTTCTCCACGGAAGGCAAAAGCAAGCCCTTCACCGAAAGCCCTCTCTGCAAACGCCCGCGGATATCCGTAGCCGAGATATCAAGGCGAAGAGGAATCGACTTCATTTTCATACGAGCAAGAGGTTGGGCTATTTCGGGCCGGGGAAACACAAGAAACTTCACCAGACCGCCTAACTCCTCGTAGTTCTTCCAACGTGGCAATGTGGACCATTGATCAGAACCTAATATCCAGTACAGCTCCCCTCGAGGTTCTAAGGTTTTCCAGTGGCGAGCAGCCTCAACTGAATAGGAAGGCCCCTGCCGGTCGACCTCCCATGTAGAGACCTTAGCCCAACTCTCCCCCTTCAACCCCGAACGCAACCAGCGCAGCCGCGCTCGATCAGACGCAATCGGACGAGCCGATTTCAAGGGCGATTGAGAACAAGGTAGAAAGATGACTTGATCCAGAGAGAACAGCTCGCGAGCCGCGAGGGCGATGAGATAGTGACCGACATGAAACGGGTCAAACGTCCCGCCGAACAGAGCCGTCTTCCGCCTCAGAAAATACTCCGATCCACATGAATTTTGTCGTTCGGGCGCAACCGAATGTCGCGCCCCTGATCAATCTGAATCTCCTTCGCATTAAACTCCTGCGTAACTCCATTTTGGGTCAACCGTACCTTCCTTCGATTAGCAAAGTCAGTAAAGCCCCCGCAAGCTGCCACCGCACCCATTGCGGTAAGATCTTTGGTATAAGGAACCCGCATGGGAGACCGGACCTCGCCCGTCACGTCGACAAACCTCTGTTCTTTCAAATCCACCGTTACGTTTGGATTAGTAAATATCTCATCCTTGATATAGGTCGATTCAATTAACTTTTTCAAAGTAACTGTGGTGTTATTGGCGGCCGCCAGACTTCCTATGTGGGGCATGGATATTTTGCCTGCTTCATCAATTTTTACCTCAAAAATACCCTGATCCGCACTCGGCACACCCGTAAGGCGAATAATCAGAGTGTCACCTCCTCGCAAAAGATCGCTAATATCATCCGAAGAAGTACCCGAGATTGCGCTGGGCGGAACGATTCCCGACATCGGATCAGGGAGAACGACAACTGGTGCTCCGGTTGGTGCCGCTGGATTCTCGATCGGACCTTTTGTAGAAAATGCCGATCCCGTACCTTCCCCTAAATGAAGCGATTGCCCAATGACGACGTTGCATAGCGTAATCACCGCAAGGAGCGGTCCGAAAATCCGTTTCATAGAAAACTAAAAAAGATCCTCGTCTTTTGGCGGACGCACGTAAGTGACCCGAGGAGCCGGAACGACAGGGTCATCAATCCCCTCGCTCGGAGCGGCTTCAGATTCGGCGACGGTAATATCTTCCGCTAGGTCAAGATGCACGCCATTGGCTGGAACGACTTCAGCGACAACCTTCGGTTCTTCCACCGCCTTTTTCCGGGCCCTCGGGGCACGCTTCTTGTAGCCATACTGCGTCGAGTATCCCGCATAGTAGTAGTAATTATCATCGGTCTTGATATTTACATTGTTCAAGATAACTCCGAAAAGTTTTCCACCCACTTCTTCGATAACCCGCTTAGCTCGCTGAGAAACATTTCGAGGATAGCGCCGATGCTGAATCAGGAGAAGAGTCACATCGACCTCCTGGCTAATGACCGAGGCATCACTAATTCCGAGCACGGGTGGCGAATCCACTACAATGACATCGTAATTAACCCGACATATCTCCAAAAGGGAGGCAAAGCGGGCGCGACTAAATCCCCCCAAGTCTTCCGGACCGAGGCTTCCCGCAGTCAGCATCTCCAAGTTGGGCACCGAGGTGGCTTGAATCAGCTCATCCAGAGAAGCCTGACCCGCCAGAAATTCCCCTAGCCCAAGGGTATTCTCCAAATCGACTGACCCATGCATGGAAGGTCGCCGTATATCACCGTCAATAACAAGTACCTTCATCCCGCTCTGAGCGCACACCCAAGCTAAATTAAATGCGGTGGTTGATTTTCCTTCTCCAGGCCCACCACTAAGCACAGTAATCGAGCGAGCAATTTCCCGCGAACCCGTAAGATTTAATTTCGCACAAAGGATCCTATATCCTTCGGTAAAGCGAGAATTAGGATCATCTTTCGTTAAGAATTTCGCCCCCTTAGGAATAACTGCCAGGACGCTGATACCTAAATGACGCTCGACGTCATCCATCGTCTTAATACTCGTGTCCAAATACTCAATGAAAAAGGCCAAGCTCAATCCAAGGACAAGTCCCACCACCAAACTCAGAGAAAGATTCAGCTTTATGTTTGGCTTGATCGGCTTCACCCCAGGCTCGGCTCGGTTGATGATTTGCACCGGTCGAGTCTCAATTCTGGACTCCACCGACTGCTGGCGATAGCGGGAGGTTAAGACTTCCAAGAGCTGGCTCTGTGTTTCGAAATCACGTCGCGCCTCGTTATAGGGGGCTAACCGGTCGGTGCGATCCTCCCGCAGTTGCCCCCTCAGATCAGTAACTTCTTTCTCCAACCCCTCTACTTTCGCCTGGGCCACACTCAAATCGATAGCCAGAGCACGGCGAATTCCTGTAACCAGTTTGTTCAACTGGTCTCGACGTTCACTCACCACCCGGACCGCTCCTTGCATCTCGGGGTGCTTCTTGCCGTACCCCATCTTCTGCATTGAGGCGACATTTTGTAGGGCTTGCAGATACTGCTGCTTGGTCGAAGCGGTGGTCGAGTCCTCTAACTGCAAGGCAGGCAAAGTCGACTCCAGTTGCTCAATACTTAAATCGGCGACCTTCTCCAGACGGACCTTTCGCGAGATCATGTCGGCCCGTAACTCACTCAGCATCGATTCCTTCCTCTGGATTTCCATATCCGACAAGGTGGTTGATTGAACCTGGGACGAAGCGCCAGGCAACTCATCAATTTTCAAATCTCGCCGTAGGGTCTCAATCCTCGCCGCCGCCTCTTGTACGAGCTTCTTCTGCTTTTGCACTTCCCCATCCAACGCCTTAAGCCCCGAATCGCTCCGCCCTGTGATTTCGCTCCGCCGAAACTCTTCATACGAATCAGTAATCGTGTTGGCATACAAAGCCGCCTCTTCAGGCTTTACGCTAGTGCAAACAACCTCGATCAGCTTGGTGTTTCGAAAGGGTCTCACCTCAAGATAACTTTTTCGAAAAATCATGAACGCCTGATCATCGTTAAGCGAACCATCCGGCAGCTCCATCGCTTTCGCAAGACGATTGGCTACCCCAAGTTTCGTGATCACTGGATAGAGAACCTTTTTGCTCTGGATCATCTCGAACTCCGTTTGAAAGAAAACCGGATCAAATCCCTCAAAACTGCTCGAAAATACTTGAAGATCCTTGTTCTCTTTTTCCACCCGAAGAACGGCGGAAGACTCGTAAATCTTTGGCTGCAGTTTGGTCACCACGAAACCTGTGCCCATTACCAAAACAATAATTGTAACGGAGGTCGGCCATCGGTTTTTAATTACCCGCCAAAGATCGTTAACATGAAAAGCAGCCTCACTTGCATTCGCTACACCTGCCCCATACCCGTAGGCTGGCGGGGTCGATGGCATCTCGTTCACTAAGCCAAATTACTTGTAGTTAGGCGATTATGCAATCAGTAGGTTCCTCGAACCCCCAAGTAAACTTGATTCCTAGTATAACTCCCTCCATTCCCATTATTTACATCAAAGTAGGATCCGTAGTTTGTATAGCTCCAACCCAGCTCCGCCGATAGATAAGGGAAAATTTCATAAGCGAACTTACACTGGTAGGTAAGAGTCGTTTGCTGACCACTTCCTTGGTATGAGCCAGAGACGGCTATACTTTGTGCCTCAGTTAGTTGAGGCGTGAAGACAGCAACATTGAGAAACAAGCTCTGAATCACCGAAAGCCTCTCAGTGAAGTAGTGATCCCAATTCGCGTTAATCGTGTAGGCCTCAGAATCGGAGGATGTGGCTAGATTGGACTGTTGGACTGCGACTGAAAGTCCACCCGAAACAAAGCTTCTTTGATCATAGTTCCAAGTCGAACTAAGAGAGGCAAAAGGAAAGGCCCCAATTTCCAACTCGCCACTCCCCAGCCCTCCCGCAGAAATTGTCGAACTACTATCGGACAAACCATAATTGTCGTTCAACTGAATACCCGCGCGCCCACTGAAGGTTATCGTCGGAGTAAACGTCTGGTCTGCACCGAAAGAGAACGAAACCTGCTGATTGTCACGATAGTTCTGATCATTCTCGTAATCGTAGAGCTGATAATCAAAGGTGAATGTTCCCACCGTTTCGGGTGTAAAATCTAATCGGAACTGCTGGAAGGCTCCATTATTCATATAATTACTTGTACCCGCGCTTCCCGAGGTAATTCCACCCGCATTATTATAAGTAGCCGCTCCATCGGAATTTAAAATCGAGTTGTTCCAGCGTGTGATCATCGCCAAACGGTCCGTGACTCGATAATCAGCTTGGATCGTTCCTAAATTATTAATGAATCCTTGCGTATTCGTGACAGGCGCTAAACCGACTGTGACTAGGCTCGCTATGGGCTGTTCACTATAAACAAAATTATCCGAAATCGTCAGGCTGGTTCGCGGATCAAAGGCATAGGTGTAGCGTCCAATAAAAGCCTGACTGTACTGCAGGTCATAAGACTGATTGATACTAGGAAAATAGGTGCCAGTGAAATCATATCGCAAAGCCAGGTCTGCCTGGAGTCCAGTATAGTTATATCCAAGCGAAGGCTGGACGCTGGAATAAGTTGAAGAGGAGACATCCGAAGTTGACTGGTAAGTTTGGGTTAGCGGATTACTGTCATACCCCTCGCGCAAAGCAACCGTCGCCGTAAACGGCTTGGTCCCCTGCTGCCCAGCGGATCCCTGAATTTGTGCTGATAATTTTCCAGCCGAAAATAAAGCTACGCCAAGAAAGAGAAGCTTAAAAATAAACCGTGTCTGATGTGGAGGAGCTTGGCCGTCTGCCATCTACCAATTCTTGTGCTTCTCAAAATTATTTCAATGTAAACACACTATATGTTGTGCAATTTTGCCGAAGACTATCCAATAACTTGTGCTCAATTTCCTTTACAATAATCCAAAACCATAAGCCACAGTTAGTTCCACCTTTTCTGAATTGAAAGAAGTAAATATTCGTTGTTTGGAGGTAAAGAGGTGGCAAATGCCTGGGGTAAGTCGGGTGCTTTTTGGCGACGAATCAAGTCAGCCCATGCGCTCCACTCGGAATTTTCTGCCAACATTTGGCTATACATCCTCACATCCGAACTTGCTGGCGTGAAAAGTATACTAAAAACAGGGGTCACCCGATCATGGATCTTGAGAAAATCCTCGCGTGTAGAGGGTATCCACAAAGTAGGTCGATCAGTATACCACGCTTCAGCCGCAGGAAGATCAGAAGCCTGCAACTCCCCAGGCTCAAACCATGAGCGAATATACAAAAAAATAGGCGGATAAATGGGGGGATAGTTAAAAGGAGCAGGTTCAGGTAGCGCCAAACGAGAAAGCGTAGGCCAGCACGCCAAGATGGCGACAATCATGGCAAATAACTTCCCCAATAAATCAATCTGCAACCTCCACCGTTCGATAATAATCCAAAGATAAGCTGAACCGTAAACACAAGCCACCGGCAGCAGAACCAAAAGCAAGGAATTCTCCTTCGAGTCATTCCCCCGATAGATAAACGCCGCAGCTAAAACGAGAGTTAAAAGAGTTACCCCCCAAACATTTCTTCCCTGTGCGGCTGAACTTTTTCGAAATCCATGCATCATTGCGATCAAGGCCAATGTTCCTGCTACCGCACTACCGCAAAGTGCCGGTCCTTGCGAAACAAGGGAAGTAAGCCCGCGCAGGACTGATCCCCCGACTCGCCGCCAAACGTCCGTTTTATCTACGTCGAAGCTATACGTCCTCCAAACCAAGTTACCTGGGTAGTTCCCCGAATCCGCGAGGAAATAAGCCCAGTTCAACCCCAAGGGATTCCCCGTGATCAACCATAACCTTCCCATCCAAGCTAGAAAAAGGGCAAGTCCGATTGACACTCCTAGCAAAAGCCAGCCCCGACCCTGTTTCAAAAAGTAGAAACCAAAACAGGTGAAAGCCAGCACAGGCCAAATTTGAATCATCTGCACCAGAGGGGTTAAGCCGAAAACCAAACCAGCCAATCCAACCCATAAACCTCCCCCTTCTCCGGTTCCACCCTCCTCAAGGCTCTCTCCCTGCTGACAACCGCGAAATAAAAGATATCCCGAAAGCGCATAGAGAAAGATGACAAAACACGATAATCCACCTCCTACCGTCTGGTCCCATACCGATGCACTCCCCGTAAAGAAAACCACCGCTAAGACCCCTGTGCCGATATCGAATTGACGCGCCGCCCAACTGTAAATAGAAAAGCTCGCGCCCAGCAAAAAGAGCACATTCAAAGCCAGCACCATATAGTCGGGAGGATAAATCCGGAAACCCTTCACATTATCTGGTGAAAGATCAAATTTAACCAAAGAGGTTAACTGCCCGATTTTAAAAAGAGACCCTAGAACCAGCGGGTAAAGTGGAGGATTTAAAGTTTCAGGAAAAGCGCTTACTGAAGGTGCATCATTCCCCATCTTTGCTCGGATCTGCCAGAGCGACAAGGGGCGAATGAACTTTGTTGTAAAACCATTTGCCGTCGAAAGTTGACGAGCCTGCTGAGCAAGATCCATTGCCTCAGCCGTCCTCAATCCATTAAATTCCCGAATTCCTATCCAACCCGCCAACCCCGCTAAAATTAAAAATAATGCGATCCGCACCAGCCAAAGCCGAATTGGACCCGCCTCCACATTATAAACCCAATCTTGTAAGTTGCTCATTTCTTCTTCTCTTTGCGAGGTTTCGAGTCTGCAAGCTTCCGATGGAGTGTGCGACGATGAATTCCAAGCTGTTTCGCCGCCGCCGTCACATTCTGCCCTGTCTGATTTAAGGCCACTTGGATTGCCTCAAGTTCTAATTTTTCCAGTTCGCCCCCAGGAGCAAGCATCCGAAGAGTCGAGCCCCGCCCCAATTGCCTCAGCGAGGCAGGTAGATCACCCGCCTCGATCTTCAACCCTTGAGCTAGAACCACTCCATGCTCCACCGCCGTCCGCAACTCACGCACGTTCCCAGGCCAGCGATAATCACAAAGTAGCCCCAAACTCTGTCGGCTAAACTCCAGACTGGGTTTCCCGTTTTCTAGAGCATACTCCTTGCGAAAATGCTCGGCCAAAATCGGAATATCCTCCGCTCGGTCTCGCAGAGGTGGCAGCAAAATCTGCACCACTCGAATCCGAAAAAATAGATCCTCTCGAAAAGTTCCTTTTTCTACCAGCGTCTCCAAATTGCGATTCGTCGCCGCGACCAGACGCACATCCACCTCCATTAACTTATTCCCTCCCACCCTTTCCATTGTGCGCTCTCCGAGAACACGCAGAAGTTTGACCTGAGTCGAAGCATCGATCTCCCCAATCTCATCCAAGAAAATCGTTCCTCCCTGAGCCTGTTCAAACCGCCCGATTCGACGCTCCACCGCTCCGGTAAATGCTCCTTTTTCATGACCAAAAAGTTCACTCTCCAAAAGTTGCGGGGAAAGCGCCGCACAATGCACTGCTACGAAGGGGGCGTTTTTCCTCGAGCTCAGGCCATGAAGTGCCCGCGCGACCAACTCCTTTCCCGTCCCACTCTCCCCTTCGATTAAAACACTCGCCTTTGAGTCCGCGACTTGCCGAATTCGCTCGAGCACATCCTTCATTCCGGCCGAACCCCCCAAAATCCGCTCCAAGCCAAAGGACCGCTTCAGCTCCGCTCGTAACTGGACATTTTCTTTTTCCACCTGGACCGTTCGCACCGCTCGCCGCAATAACACCTCCACCCGCTCTAAATCCAATGGCTTGGTCACATAGTCAAAGGCGCCTTGCCTCATCGCCTCGACTGCACTTTCCACTGAGCCATACGCCGTCATCACAACACAGACCGGTGGAGGTCGTTGGGCCCGGCACAACTCCAATATCCCTAATCCACTTTCATGTCCCAAACGCAAATCGGTTAACACCGCATCCATCGGCTCAGCCAAGAAAAGAGCTTTGGCCGAACTTAGATCCGCCGCCACGTAGACTTCAAACTTATCCGCCAACCCACGACGCAAGGCATCTCGTGTATTTTTTTCGTCATCCACCACCAACAAGTTAGGCTTCTTCTCCGTCACAGAACCTTGTTCCTTTCCTCAACAACACCCTCCTCAAGCAAATGAACACGGCGCTCATGCAAAGGAATGCGCAAAGTAACCACCGTACCTTTTCCCACCGAACTCTCTAGCTGCAGGCTCCCGCCATGCTCCCGCGCAATCCGTTGGACAATCATCAACCCTAGACCCGTACCGCCGTGGCGTGTCGTGAAAAACGGCTTACCCAAATGCGGCAGATCGTCAGCCTGAATTCCTGGTCCATAGTCTTGGCATGCCCAAACTAAAAACCCAGATTCCCTTTTCACCGTGAAACAAATCATTCCCTTTTCCGCCGAGGCCTGCATCGCATTGCGCAAAATATTATAAATAGCCTGCTTCATCTGCTCTCGATCCATGGGAACCGTTCCCACATCCTTGGCTACCACCTTTTCCAAAAAGATCTCCCGGTCTTCTAACTCCACCTGCAATGGCTCCAATGCCTCTTCCAATACCTTCGCAGGATCCTCCACTGTCTTCCGCAAGGGTTGTGGTCGCATCGCCCGCAAGAATTGGGTAATCAGGCCGTCCAATCTTCGAATCTCCTGCTGGCAGACATGAAGTGACTCTTTGATTTTTCCTGCGGGAGACGCCTCGAGGCCTTTTAAATCTTTCTCCATAATCTGCAGATGAAGGTGAAGGCTATTTAAAGGATTGCCGATTTCATGAGCCACCCCCGCCGCCAAAAGAGTCAATGCCTCTAATTGCCCCGCCTCCAATGCCTGCTTAGTTTCTGCTCGGCTCTGGGTCACATCATGAAAAATAACCGCGTGAAAAACCCCGTCCCTTCCTCCGATCTTCACGGGCACAAGATAATAGTCCAAAACTCTTGCTTCCGGATAGTCCACCTCAAGAGTCCCTGAAGAAACTTGGTGATTTTGCAGAAGTGCAATCCAGTCCACCCCGCGCAAACTACGCTGCAAGCTCCAGCCGCCCGCTTCTGCATTCTCTGGAAGCGCTAAGAGTTGGCCCGCCGCCCGATTCCAGTAGGTCAACCTCCCCTCATCATCCACGACCGCAACTCCTTCCTGCAACGTGTTGAAAATCGTCTCTAAGAAACCCTTGTCCTCCGCCAGTCGGGTCAGTTGGGTTTGCAAAGCCTCAGGCGTAACCCGATTCGCCCGCTCAATCACCTTCTCTAAAAAGGATGACCTCATACCAGTCTGCTCTCCTAACTCAAAACCAACGCTTCGATTTCAGCCATGCCCCTGTGCCAATCATCAGAGCCAGAGTTACCGCAATTAAAATAAAATAAGCGTGTGGATGATCGAGTTCAGGCATGGCACGAATATTCATGCCATACCAAGAACCTAAGACTACAGGTGGAATAGTAATAGCCGTCAAAGCCGTCAGCACTTTAATTCCCTCATTCGCTTCGTGGGCCGATCGGTTGGTGTAGACATCAAATGCTACCATCATTCGGTCATTACAGCCTTGCAGACGCTCGTCCACCCGAGTCAAGGCGTCCTGCACATCCCGAAAATAGGGCAACATCAAGGCACGCACTAACTTTGACTCCCCTCGCGATAACCGCGAGATCACTTCACGTTGCGGACGCAACGTTTGCCGCAAAATCGAAAGCCGGCGACGCGCTCTGAGAATTCGGTTGGAAAGATCTTCGCGCCGCCCACCGGCCAAAGCCTTGTCTTCCACATCCTCCATCTCTCCCGTCAGGGCCTCGACCACTGGCAAATACGAATCCGCTACATAATCCAAGACCTGATGAGCTAAACGATCCGCCCCACGGGCCTGTGGGGCGGTTCCCTTAATCAATCGATCCTGAAGCAAAGTAATCCCCGGGATTTTATCGAGGTGGTAGGTCACCAGAAACTCTTTTCCCAGAAAAAGATTGAGCTCAGAGATTTTTAAAGTCTTTTCTGTAGTCAGCCCGACACTGTGCATGATCATATAAAGATAATCTTCATAATCCTCAATCTTAGGAAGCTCACTCAGAGTCAAACAGTCTTCAATCGCTAAAGGATGAAACTCAAACAAACTCTCCAGAACCCCCTTCGTTTCCTCAGGAGTGGGAGCGGTCAGGTCGATCCAAAGAATTAGCCCCTTATCCGCCCGGGCTAAGCGTAAAGCTTCCAGCTCAAGGTTATGACTAACCAGGCGGCCCTCACTAAAAACAAAGGATTCAATCACTGCCATATCTTCGCTCGATTCATGACTTTCGTCCAAAGTTTTCCGCTCCGCCCAACATCCGCGCTAGATTCTATGAATTGCCTTGGTAGGATCAATTCTCGTGAAAAAGCCTGTTCTACTTCTCATTCGTGACGGCTGGGGGATCAATCCGGCAGGCAGGCAGGGCGCCGCCCTCCAAGGAGATGCCACCCTTCTGGCCTCAACCCCAGTGCATGATCAGCTCTACGCTACTTACCCCCAATCCCGACTCCAAGCGAGCGGACTCCAAGTCGGCTTGCCCGAGGGCCAAATGGGAAATTCCGAGGTGGGACATCTCAACCTCGGCGCAGGTCGCATCGTCTATCAAGAACTCACCCGCATCAATCTCGCCATTCAAGATGGCACTCTCAACCGTAACCCTGTCCTTCAGGAAGTTCTCCAAGCCTCTCATGGCCACCGCCTCCACTTGATCGGACTCGTCTCTGATGGCGGTGTTCACTCCCATATCGAACACCTTCTGGCTCTTCTCACCATCGCTTCTAAGGCAGGAATAAAAGAAATATACGTTCACGCCATCACGGATGGGCGCGACTGCTCGCCCACCTCAGGCCGCGAGTTTATGCAAACCTTGGAAGCAAAAATCGCCCTTCTCCCAGGTTGCCACCTCGCCACCATTATCGGTCGCTACTACGCTATGGACCGCGACAAACGTTGGGAACGTGTCCAACTCGCCCACGACCTCTTTCTTGATGGAAAAGGCACCCCCGCTTCTTCAGGACAAGCTGGCCTCCAAACCTCTTACGAAGCGGGAATCACCGACGAATTCGTTCTCCCCATCAAGGTTACCCCGCAGGCTGGACCTCTGATTCGCGATCAAGATGTTCTCTTCTTTTTTAACTTCCGTGCCGATCGTATGCGCCAAATTGTCCGCTCCCTCAGCGACCCAGATTTCAACCTATTCCCCTGTCCTCATCGTCCCAAGATCAAAACTTACACCATGACCCCATATGAGAATGACTTCGCCCGCCTCGGGATTCGCCATCTTTTCACACCCGTCGAAATGAAAGATCTTCTCGGCGAGGTCGTTGCCGCTCACGGCCTCTCACAATCGCGAATGGCCGAAACCGAAAAATATCCGCACGTGACCTACTTCTTTAACGGCGGCAAAGAAACCCCTAACCCAAACGAAGAACGAATCCTCGCCCCATCTCCTAAAGTTGCCACCTACGATCTTCAACCGGAAATGAGCGCCGTAGAATTAACCGATAAAGTAGTCGATCGTATCGAACGCGGGCTCGATGATCTCATCATACTCAATTTCGCCAACCCCGACATGGTCGGTCACACTGGAGTTCTCGCCGCTGGTATTCGTGCAGTCGAAACCATCGATCGCTCCGTCGGTCGGGTTGTTCAAGCTATACTTGAAAGAGGTGGCAAAGCGCTCATCACCGCCGACCACGGAAACTGCGAACAAATGCTCGAAGCCGACGGCTCCCCTCACACCGCCCACACAACTAATCTCGTCCACCTGCTCTATGTCGCACCTGATTCAGCTAAGTACACTTTAGCCGATGGTATTCTTGCAGATATCGCCCCCACTCTCCTTACCATGCTCGGCCTGCCCAAACCCGCCGCCATGACCGGCAAGTCTCTTCTGCGACCTAAAAAGTAGATACTAATTCTGCCCTGGTACCGCCGTCTCCGTATGGAGAACCGATCCCCAAACTTTGACTAACTCACAAACATCCACCGTTTTGGCCTGCTCCCCAGGGAATTGTACCACCGCCGATCCGTATTCTGGATGCGCCGACTCCTTTTCAATCGTCACAATCGTCCCCTCTTGCATTTTCGTGTCGTAGGCCGAGACCACGCGATCTCCTGGTTCTAAGGGCCCAAGGAACTGCCAAAAACAGTCGTCCAACATCCCATTCGTCTCCTTTAAGTTCTTTTCCATGTCCTCTTCCAGATCGCTTACCGCAATTGACTTCGTTAAGCCCTCGATGAGCCGCGTGTGCCGATCGAGAATCGCATATAAACGGCGCTCCGCCTGTTCGATCCTAATCTCATTGGCCGTCATCGCCAAAGCCCGCAAGCTTGCTCCTGAGCTTTCTAAGCCTTTTACCTTTTTCCCACTGCTTTTCTTCATCGCGCTAGCTCCAATCCTCCCTGCGCTCCTCGACACCTTCCAGCATGAATTCACAGCTCACGGTCCCGCTCTCCCCATCCAAGATAGAAGCTCAACTGCAGCCCCAAAGTACCTCTCCTCTGTCCCGTCCCGCTCGCCATATCCATAACCCACAAACACACCCTCAACCCCAGCCCTCCTTGCCGTCTCCCTATCCACACCGCTGTCCCCCACAAAAAGATGCCTCCCCCTACCTGCTTTTAAACGACTCAACGCTAAACGTAGTGGCCTCGCATCGGGTTTACGCACGCTATCCTCTCCACTGACAACCACTCGAATCCACCGATCCCAACCCAATTTCTTCACCAACTTCCTCACCGTGGCTCCATCCTTATTCGTACATATTCCCAGCCTCCAGCCACGCTGTACCAAACGCCGCAAACCATCGTCGACCCCGGCATAAGGCCGACTCATCCCACTATTACTCCGCCCATACTCCGCAAAATACTCTTCAGTCAAACCCTCGACCTCCTTCCCCGCCGCACTTTTCCCCGTCGCTCCCCAAGCTCTATGCAATAAAGTTTGCGGCCCCCTCCCTACAAGGATCTTCACCTCCGCCTCCGACAAACTTCGCCGCCCATGCTTAGCAAGCACTCGATTCAGAGCGCTGGAAATCTCCCCCAATGTATCAACCAAGGTCCCATCAAAATCAAAAACCCCCACCCCACTCAAGCGACCAGCTCCCATACTCATCGTTTACCCAATTGCCTACAAACGCCGCAAAGCAGGCAAACCATAATCTTTCCCTATCTTATCCCCCATCGCCTTCACCTCCGCTGCATCTAAAACAATTCGCCGGGGATTATCCGTAAATTCAAAAACCAGATTCCCCTCTTCCGCCCCATCCGCCAACTCCGCCAAGCTTTTCAAACCATCAATCTCCTGCCCATTGAGTTTCGATAAAACCAGCCCCGAAAGCTGTAAATATCCCATCGTGATCGAGGAAGGCAGTACCTGACTCAGAAAGACTATTTTTTTTGCTGGATCTAGATTCATCTCCTGCTGAAAACTAAAAAGTTGCACTAACCTCTGCGGAGCCCTCTCCGACCACTTATCTCCCCACTCCTGCAGATAGGCCCCGGTCAGCTCTTGAAAAACTAAGCCCCCAATCACCACATAACGGGGAGCCACATCAAATTGTAAGGTGGGAATCGCAATTTCATCCCGGGCTCGGCGATCATAAGTTCCCGTCAGATCCATCTCCTTACCATCTCTCGAAAGATGAAACTTTGCGGGCGACCCCACAATCGGCCGCGTCCGAATCAGATTCCCTACGGAAGTCGGGCCATACAACGAGTCTTGATAATTTCCATCCTCATCCAAAACAAACCCATCTACCGAGAGCAGCACATCTCCTTCTTTCAATCCCGCTCTCCCAGCCGTCCCCCTCGCGTTGACCCTCGTCAGCAAAATACCTCCACTCTTCGGAGCTCGAAATTCCTCACGCAGATTGGGATCACGCAAACTCGTCCAGCTCACCCCCAACGTTGGAAATCCCTCGTACTTCCCATCCAGAGCATCCTTCAGAAAATGCTCGATCATCGGCACAGGAATCACCGTCCCCTCCTGCGAATCCCGATCGTATCCCATCATCATCCCAACCAGCATCCCATCCCTCATCATTGGCAAAGTATAACTATCATCCCTCTTCGGCAGAGAAACCCGCACTCCATAAAGTAGAAAGCCCGCTTCATCCGCAGGATACCTACCCACCCCGGCTGAAAGCACCTCCGCCTGATTCCGCAGCATTTCTCCGTTCTTATCTAACTGCCAAACCTGCGCCGTATCTCCCGCACGCAACGCCGGCCCCATCTTGACCCCCGCAAATCCCTGCAGAAACTTTGTATCCGTCGGCCTCAATAGCGCTAAGTTCGCCTCATAATCAATCGCCTCCACTTCTGCTGCACACTTCTCCGCCGAGCCAGGTCTTTCCAGTCCCACCTCCGTTCGGTTTTCCACTAAGGCCGCCGTCGCTAAAACCTTGCCTCCAGGCAAAACTACCCCCGTTCCATTCAGCCCGAAGGGAGCCTTCTTTTGCCAAGGCCGAAACTGATCATACGGTTGTATCGATGCACGCACTCTGACTAGCGAGCCCCGCGATTCGTCGACTGAGGCCGCCCAAAGACAACTGCCCATCAACAAAGTTGCCGTCCCTAGTCTTATTAAGTTTTTCATTTCGAATCCGCCTTTTGGAGGGAACCTTTCGCTAATCTCCGGTTCCCCAATTCTGTCCGGCTAACCTCCGCGATTCCGTACTGAGCCATCAAACGCGGCGTGGCGTTATCCACATCACGATTTTTCAGAACCGCAGGCCGCTGATCCCCTTGAAACAAGATCACCGTTCGCTCTTTCCCTGCCTCCAATGCAGGCAAGACATCTGCCAAGGTCCGGATCTTTCGTCCATTGATCTCCCGCACCACCTGACCCGCTAGTCCTCGCAAGTAAACATTCAACGGATCAGGTAAAATCGACGTCAAGACCACTGGCTCTGGCGTCTCTTGATAGAGCTGATCCTGCCCGAACATCGAATAAATCTGCCGTAGACGCAAATCAGATGAACCCATCAAAACCGCCATAAGATTCGCCGTCAAAGGCTGGAAGACCAGCCCTCCATACAAAACATACCTCGGCGCTTCCTCATAAAGACTCTCATACATCGAGAACATTTCCGCAGGACGCAACCTAAGGCTCAACTTCTCCAGTTTTTCCTGCCGCCATACCTCCAGCAGCACCGTATCCCCCGCAAATTTTCGCTCCACAATTTCCTCCATCTGCACGGGTTGACCTTCCAAACGAACCGAACCATCACTCTCGATCGGATGCCCATCAATCGATAGAAGTACATCCCCATTCTTTAAGACTCCATCTGAGGATCCTTCCGAAAATATATCGGTCACCACCACGCCTAACCCATCGTCAGGACGCTTCAAATATTTTCGCATGGCGTGGTTTTCTAGTGTCATCCAGCGAATCGCAATGTCCACATAGTGATCATAGTGCCCATCCTCCACGTCCTTTAGAAACCGTCGGATCACTGGAGTCGGAATCATGTACCCAACATTTTGCGCCACATCCCCGCGAAACCCTTGGAAGGCGACCCCTACCACTTTGTCATCCTGCATCACTGGGCCTCCGCTATTCCCTGGATTGATCGCCGCATCGATCTGAATCGCCAAGTGGGATTCCCGACCCGAGTGGGTGTACGAGTTATAGTCAATCCGACTCACCACCCCACGGGTCACTGAGAGACGATCCCCCCCGATCGGAAACCCATACACGCTCACCACCGACTCCAATTCGGGAATATCCCCTATTGGCAGTACGGTTGTACCCTTGAAAAATTCAGGATCCTCAACCTCCAATAACGCCAAGTCACAATCATGAGCCACATAGAGAACCTTTCCAGGATACTTCCGTGGGTCCGCTTCCCGTTGCACCGTAATGTTCCGCGCCCCACTAATCACATGGGCATTAGTTAGGATGCGCTTCCCCTCGATCACAAAACCCGCTCCGCGCGCCGAACTCACGGTTCCAGGATTCCACGGTAATCGATAATCCCAAGTTTGTGAAGTTACCTCGACCATCACCACATTTCGCCTCGCCTCTCGGAGCTGCTCATCCCTTCCGCATCCAGCTAAGCCCAAGCCCATCACGGCCAGAGTGAAAAGCTTGATCCGAAATGTCATCCAATCATCTTTAACCATAAACAAAACCCAAACCAACCCTATCTTCTGCCGGTCTTCCTTGCCGCCTGAAACCCGCCCAAACTTCGGAAAGCCGCTGCTTGTTATCATCGGCGGCGTTATCCTCCTCCGACAAACCTCCTCCTAACCCCAAAGCGCAAAGATGACCCCGTTGGGGCTTCACCTTTTAAATCGTTCCAAATATCCGATCTCCTGCATCACCTAACCCAGGCAGAATATATCCGCGCGAGTTTAGTTTCTTGTCCAAAGCGGCCGCATAAATTGCTACCTCCGGGTGCCTTTTCTGAAAACATTTCAGGCCTTCAGGCGCCGCCACCAGACACATGAATCGAATCGAACGCGGTTGGGCCCCCTTCAGTCGATCGACAGCCGCCACAGCAGAGTTCCCCGTCGCCAACATCGGATCTAACAAAATCAGATCCCGCCCGCGCAAAGTCTTCGACGCCTTAAAATAGTACTCCACTGGCTCCAAAGTGCGCTCGTTGCGATAGATTCCAATATGCGCCACCCGTGCTGAGGGAAATATTTGCAACATGCCATCCAGCAACCCCATACCTGCACGCAAAATAGGAACCAATACCATCTTTTCCCCCTTCAAAACGGGCGCCCGCATTCTTTCCATCGGTGTGACAATCGATTCGGTGGTCATCGGTAAATTGCGGGTGACCTCGTAGGCCATCAACATCGCTACTTCGCTGACCAAGGCCCGAAACTCCGTCACACTCGTCGTCTTCTTTCGCATTAAAGTCAGCTTGTGCTGCACCAACGGATGACGAACGAGATGAAAGTTTTTCTTCAAATCGACAAGATTCCTAAACGTTAAAGCGGAAATCCATCACATCTCCATCGGCCACCACATATTCCTTACCCTCGATTCGCAGTTTTCCAGCCTCCTTGACCTTGGCCATCGTTCCCGCCGCTTGCAGATCGGCGTAGCCCACAGTCTCGGCCGCGATAAATCCTCGCTCAAAGTCGGTATGGATCACCCCTGCGGCTTGCGGGGCGCGGTCACCCGCATGAATCGTCCAAGCCCTCGTCTCTTTCGGCCCTGTCGTTAAATAGGTTCGTAATCCTAATAAATCATAGGCCGCTCGGATTAAGGCACCCACCCCCGACTCACTAACTCCCAAGCTTGCCAAATAATCCTTCCCCTCCTGCTCGGGTAGATCAACCAACTCCGACTCGATCTGCGCACTTACGATAACCGACTTACTCGACAAATGGCTTTGGCAATAGTCTTCCACTTTTTTAACCTGCTCCCCGGTTTTGCCTGATCTCTCCCCCTTGCTCAGCGCCCCAAGCTCTTCCTCCTTCACATTGCAGGCAAAAAGGGTTGGTTTGGAGGTCAGAAGAAAGAATCCATGGATCAACTTCTTTTCATCGTCCGACATCTCCAACGTCAATGCGGGACGTCCCTGATCCAAATGTGGCTTCAGCTTAGTTAAAAGAGCCAGTTCCGCCTTAGCCTGAGCATCCCCTTGCTTGGCCGCTTTTCCCGGTTTATCCAGTCGCTTAGTCACCGTCGCAAGATCGGCCAGAACCAGCTCGGTGATAATTGTTTCAATATCACGCAGTGGATCCACCGTCCCAGCCACATGATGAATATCCGCGTCTTCAAAACAGCGCACCACTTGAATAATCGCGTCCACTTCCCGAATATGGGTGAGAAACTGGTTTCCCAATCCCTCTCCTTGGCTTGCTCCTTTGACCAGTCCCGCGATATCCACCAGTTCGATGGAAGCGGGTAGAATCTTTTCACTTCCCGAAAGTTTGGCCAACCAGTCCAATCGGGCATCAGGCACCGTCACCATCCCTACATTGGGTTCGATGGTGCAAAAAGGATAGTTCGCCGCCTGCGCTTTGCGTGTGCGGGTGACCGCATTAAAAAGAGTGCTCTTCCCTACGTTTGGAAGACCGACGATGCCAGCTCGTACCATTCCGCACCCTACACACTACCCCCGTACCCATCAACGCCCCTCTCTCGCTCCCCACCAAAAGACCTTATTTCTACCAGATCCCGCGGTCGCCACTCTTTAGGCCACGCACAAATTCTACCAACAACTGCACGCACCTCTCCACATCCTTCAGGTCCACCACCTCACTCGGGGTATGCATATAACGCAAAGGAATGCTGACCAACCCCGTCGCCACCCCACCGCGCACCATTTGAATTGCTCGCGCATCCGTTCCCGTCGGACGTGGTTCCGCTTCCACTTGATAGGGAATTTTTAACCTCTCCGCCGCCTTCTTTAACCGCGCGAAAATCTCATGGTTAATATTCGCCCCTCGACAAAGAATCGGTCCACCACCCAGTTTCGTCTCCCCAACTTTGCGAGGATCGCAATCCGGATGATCCGTCGCATGCCCCACATCCACCGCCACCGCCAAATGCGGATGGATGGTGTACGCCGAAGTCGTTGCTCCACGCACCCCAATCTCCTCTTGGACTGTCGCGACACTGACCACCTTAGCCGCAATTTTCTTTTCTTTCGACAACCTCACCAAAGTCTCACCCACCACATACGCCCCCACTTTATTATCAAACGCCCGAGCCGTCGCCAGGCTACCACCCAATCGCTGAAACTCGTGATCGTACGTCGCCACATCCCCAATCGCCACCCGCTGCAACGCCTCCTCCTTGTTCTTCGCTCCAATATCGATCCACATCTCGTGCTTCTTCGGAACTCTTTTCCTCTCATCTTCCTCCATCAAATGAATCGCCCGCTTCCCCGTCACCCCTACCACCGGTCCCTTCGCCGTCTGAATCACCACTCGCCGACCCGAAATCACCGAAAGGTCATGACCCCCAATCGTGTCAAAATAAAGAAAACCCTCTTTATTAATGTAGATCACCATAAAACCCAACTCATCCATATGCCCCGCCAGCATCACCGTCGGATCTCCTTTTAAATTTAAGGTGGCAATTCGATTACCCAGAGGATCTTTTTCATACTGATCCGCCCGCCCTTTGACATGCCGATCAAAAACTTCCTGCGCCTCGGTTTCATACCCCGAAGGGGAACGAGCATGAAGCAATTCGGTCAGAAAAGCCGGCGCAGGGTATGAATCCATCGGACTATCCTCCACATCCCTTACTTGGTTTCCATCTCAAATTACCCGCCGACCCATTTCCCGTGCTTGAGAATGGGCCTCTCCTTAGGTTGAATCAGAGGATGAACAAGTTCGGTATTGGCCTCATCGGTTGCGGTACGGTCGGATCAGGACTGATCCGGAACCTTGCCAAGGCTAATCCCCTTTTGCGCGAACGCCTCGACATCCATCTCGAGATCGTCGCCGCCGCAGTCAAGGACATCACCAAAGTACGCGACGGCTTGCCCGTAAAGCCGATCGCCGATTGGCGAAAAGTGATCGCTGATCCCGCCGCACAAATCGTGGTCGAACTCGTCGGTGGCGTGGAAGATTCATTTCAAATTGCCCAAGCCTGTCTTCAAGCAGGAAAACCCCTCGTCACTGCCAATAAAGCCCTCCTCGCCGAACGCGGACACGAACTCATCGCCCAAGCTAACCAATCCAATGCCCCAATCTATTTCGAAGCTAGCGTCGCGGGCGGTATTCCCGTTATCAAGGTCCTCCGCGAAGGTCTCGTCGCCAACCAACTTCTCGGTCTTCACGGCATTATCAACGGAACATCGAACTACATCCTCACACAAATGGCCGAAGCTGGCTCCGATTTCGCCACCGCTCTCCAGCAAGCCAAGGACCTCGGCTACGCTGAAGCCGATGACCGCCTCGATGTTGACGGAATCGATGCCGCCCATAAGGCCGCCATCCTCTGCCTCCTCGCCTATGGTTTTCTGCCGAAATTCTCCGAGGTTCCAGTCCAAGGCATTCGTAAGATTTCTTCGCAAGATGTCTCCTTTGCCGCCCAACTCGGCTACATCATTAAACTCCTAGCCCTCGTCCGGCCCCACGGTTCCGACCAAGTCGAAGTCCGGGTAGCCCCCACCCTTCTCCCTATCCGCCATCCCATGGCCTCGGTTCATGGTGCTTTTAACGCCATCGGCCTCCTCGGCAATCTCTCTGGACCAGTCCAGCTGACGGGCCGAGGCGCAGGTCCCGATGCCACCTCCAGCGCCCTGCTCGCCGACCTGGCAGAAGCCGCGAAAAATCTTCGCGACAAATCTCCTGGCCCCCAAATCCCTCAGCCCGACGGCAAACTCCG
>CAMCDO010000005.1 GCA_945873585.1 Verrucomicrobia subdivision 6 bacterium
CAGAAAAAGGTCAAACCGGAGCGGAGGCGATCTGGCCTGCTCTGAAAGTGCGTCCTGGGTATGAAGCTGCGGTGGCCTTGGCATTAGGACCGATGCTCGATGGGGTTTTGGTAGATGATCTTGATCGAATGGGGGAGGCTCTTGAGTCATCAGGTGTTTCGGCTTCGGGTATCCTGATTTCCCGCGCGACTACTGAAGCTGCAGTCGCGGATTGGCCTGAGGGTGCATGGAATTTTGTTGAGGGTGGGGCTGGATGGGAGGCTCTTCTACCGAAATTGCTCGCAGGGATTTGCATTGTTGAGACATGGGAGGAGGCCAAAGCGCTGAGCCTTACCCGCCCCGAGGCATCGATCATTTGTCGCGACGGAAGAATGATGAGTCGACTGGGTTGGCAACGACGTGGACATGCGAAGACTACTCGCCCTGCTCGCCTTGAGTTAGAAACGGCCCATGTTCACACGCAAGAGGCGGAAGATGCTGTACAGAAAACCACTCTCCGGGTGGGTTCATTGCGAGATCAGTTACAGCAGGCACGCGGAGAGTACGAGGCGGCGCGGATCGAAGAGCAGACAGCCCAAAAAGCCCTTGAAGAAGTGCGAAGAGAGCATGACAGGAAAGAGTCGCTTTGTCGGAGCTTGAGTGGAGATATTGCGCGGCGAACTACGGAAAAAGTGCACCTTGAACAAGAAATTACGGTGCATCAAAGAATGGCGACGGAAAAGAGTGTTGAAGCGGAAAAGCACCTCGTAGTGGAGACAAGTCTAGCAGGGGAAGCAGATGAAACAGGGAAAGCTCGCCAGGAAGCGGAATTGGAGGAGGTACGTTGCAATGATCTTTTGACGGAACGAAGGGTGGAGCGTGCGGCTCAACAGCAGAAGAAGGATCTCTGTGGGTCTCAGTTGCAGCCCGCGGAAAGTCGCCGCAGGGAGTTATCGGATCTTGTCGTCAAACGCCGCGATGAAATCGCCGCAGATACGGCTCGAATGGAGAGTGCACGTGGTGAAGCGCAAAGTTCGACCGAGGCAAAGTTAGCCGCGGGCAAGCGGGCACAAGAGGTTGAGGCGGCTACCTCGGGGCTGAAGTTAAATCGCGAGACGGAAGGTAATCTCTTAGGTCAAAAAGAGGAGGAGGTTGTTCGGTGGAGACAGGACGGTGAAAAAGCGAAAGATCAGCTGGGCGCGTTGGCCTTAAAGAGTTCACAATTCGATCACCAGCGGCAAATCTTGGCAGATCGCCTACAACGAGATTACGCCACGCCGTTGATGGAGGCAAAAGCTGAAGGGGAGGGCTTGCCCGTATCGGATGAAGATTGGGCAAAGCTAGAAGAGGAGGCTAAAGAGCTCCGAGAGAAGATGGACGAAATGGGCCCAGTGAACACGGAGGCCATTTCTGAGTATGATGAGTTGGAGGGGCGGCTTAAGTTTCTCGAGACTGAGGAGAAAGACTTAACCACAGCAAAAGCTCAGCTGGAAGAGGCAATCCGAAAGATTAATCAGACCACTCAGCTTTTGTTTCAAGAAACTTTCGATAAGGTCCGCGTAAGCTTTGGGACTCTCTTTTCTGAGCTTTTTGGCGGGGGGCGAGCCACGGTTAAGATGACAGAGGGCGAGGATGCGGTAGATAGCGGAATCGATATTGAGGCTCAACCTCCTGGGAAACAGCCTAAGAACATTAGTCAGCTTTCGGGTGGTGAAAAGGCGATGACAGCTTTGGCTCTTCTCTTGGCGATCTACTCTGTGAAGCCGAGTCCTTTCTGTGTGCTCGACGAAATGGATGCACCTCTCGATGAATCGAATACGGTGCGTTTTGTTCAGATCATTGAGAGGTTTGTGGAGAAATCCCAATTTCTGGTTATCACCCACAACAAGAGGACGATGTCCTCAGCGGATCTGCTTTACGGAGTTACCGCAACCGAGCCAGGAGTTTCACGTATGATGTCGGTTAAGCTGACGCGGGGTGATGAATCACCCCTTTTCGCACAGGCCGAGGCCTGATTCGTGGGTCAGCCTAATCTGGCATCCCTGCGTGTGCTCGCAGAGCAGGTGGCGCGTAATGCTGGGCAGGCCATTCGGAAGGCGAAAGATGAGTCCTTAGAGGTCGACTCCGCGGAGCAGCACGACATCAAACTAGAATTGGATCGCAGAATTCAAGAGCAGATTCGGCGCGAGATTATCGCGGCTTATCCTGAACACGGATTTCTTGGGGAGGAGGGGGGTGCGGCAGCAAATCCGGGCCAGCACGAATGGGTGGTCGACCCGATTGATGGAACGGTGAATCTTTTTTATGGGATTCCGCATTATGCGGTTTCGGTGGCCTGCCGGCTAGACGGGCGGTCTCTGGCTGGGTCGATTTATGATCCGAACCGAGACGAAATGTTTTCAACTCATGCGGGGGGTGGCTCGACCTGTAATGGAAAAAAGATTCAAGTCGCTAAGCGGATCAAGCTTGAAGAGGCCGTAATTGCTTTGGGCTTTTCAAAAGGAAAAGCCACGATCGATAAATGTCTGGAGCTCTATCAGTTTTATGGCGGCAGAGTACGCAAAATGCGTGCGATGGGTTCTGCAGCTTTGGATTTGGCCTATGTAGCCGCAGGGCGACTGGATGCCTATATTGAACAAGGGGTGAGCATCTGGGATGTAGCTGCAGGAGCCTTGCTGGTCGAAGAGGCGGGAGGACAGGTGCGGATTTCGGCTGGGGAGCCCTCTGATAAACTCCATCTAGTAGCAAGTAATGGGAGGATTCCTTTGGAACGGGTCTAAAGAGACAAGCATCCGCGATTGAAGAGCGGGTCAGACTTGGGCAGGATCAAATGATGAGTAGTGTACGTGTACGATTTGCTCCTTCACCAACAGGCCTTCTTCATATTGGAGGTGCGAGAACAGCTCTCTTTAACTGGTTGTACGCTCGCCACATGGGCGGGGCATTTGTCTTACGGGTTGAAGACACGGATCAATCCCGTAACACGGAAGAGGCGGTGGAGGTTATTTTCCGGGGAATGCGTTGGCTGGGATTAGATTGGGATGAAGGTCCCGACGGGAAAGGGGGAGTAAAGGGAGACCGTGGGCCTTACTTTCAAAGTCAGCGGGGTTCCATTTATGCGAAGTATCTAGAGAAGCTCCAAGCTACTGGGAGGACTTATGAGGATGGTGGTGCGCTCAAGTTTAAGATGCCGAAGACCCCAGGAGTGGTGAAGGATCTGGTTTGCGGAGACGTAACCTTTGATCGAACCAATGAACCTGATCTCGTCATTCGCCGAAAAGATGGGACTCCCGTTTTTCACTTCGTCAACGTGGTGGATGACTTGGAGATGGGGATCACCCATGTAATTCGCGGGGAAGATCACTTAACCAACACTCAGAAGCATCTTGCGCTTTACGAGGCACTTGGAGCGGAGCCGCCCCAGTTCGCCCACATTCCTCTTATTCTAAATCAGAGTGGCTCGAAAATGAGTAAGCGTGATGATGGGGCTGCACTGGAGTTTTACGAGAAAGCAGGATATCTCCCCGCAGGAGTCCGTAATTATCTTTGCTTGCTTGGTTGGTCACCTGGGGAAAACGAAGAGATCGTACCTCTCGACCAGCTGATTCAGCGTTTTGAGTTAAAGAACTTAAATCGAAGCAATGCCCGCTTTGATGCCGTAAAGCTTTTCTGGGTGAACGGAGAGTACTGGCGCGCCCTGCCTGATGCGGAATTTGAGAAGTTTACGTCCGAGTGCCTTGCCCGTGCTTGTCCCCAGTCTTCTTCCATGGAGCCCGCTTTGCGGGATGGACTGCGAAAGATCATGAGGGAGAAAGTACGCACGGGGCAGGAGCTGGCAGACTGGTTTGAGCCCTATTTAACCGAAGATTTTGCTTACTCTGATGATGCTCGAAAAAAGCAGTTCTCCAATCCTGACGCCATCAAGCTTCTCTCGGCGCTCCTCGCAGGTTTTACTGAGATCAGTGGATCGCTGGATGATGCCAAGGCGGAGGCAGTTTGCCAAAAAGTTGCGCTCGAGGCCTCTCTTAAGCCAGCCAAGGTCATTCATCTGGTTCGGGCGTCCGTCTCTGGTCGAACGGTTGGACCTTCATTATTTGCGCTGTTAACAGTTTTAGGGCTGGATCGGGTGAAAGTTCGATTAGGGCGGACACTCGCTTTATTGAAAGAAGGGCAACTTGGGGTAGCAGCGTGACCCTGGCCAATCGCATCACGCTTCTACGAATACTCTTGGTGCCACTTTTCGCAGGCGCCCTCCTTTACCATAGCGAGTCCCACGCAGAGGGGTATCGAGGGAATGGCTGGTACTATGCGGCGGTTGGACTTTTTGCCTTGGCGGCTTTTTCAGACGGGATTGATGGATATGTGGCTCGCCACTTTGGACAGAGAAGTCAGCTTGGCCAGATCCTAGATCCCATCGCGGATAAGCTACTCTTAGTTACGGCAATCGTTCTTTTGGGAACGATTGGAGTGGCGGGCAAAGGAAGATTGCCTCTCTGGTTCCCTATTTTGGTGGTTAGTCGAGATTTGATCATCGTAACTGGGACAATTCTGGTGGGCACTCGAATGTCCACGTATCAGTTTGTTCGTCCCCACTGGATCGGAAAGGTATCTACGTTTCTGCAGATTGCAGTCGTGCTCCTTGGTTTGCTTCTTCCAGGAAATCCCTCAACCAAGCCGGTTCTTTGGCTGGCTGGGATGGTGACCTTGGCCTCCTTGGGGGTTTACGTCGCACGGGGTTGGCATCTTTTACATACGAGCTACGGAGAGTCGCATGGAACCTGAATCTGTAAGGCCAACGGTAGCAATCGTGGGTCGCCCCAACGTCGGTAAAAGTGCGCTCTTCAACCGCATTTGTCGGAGGAAAATTGCTCTGGTCTTTGATCGTCCTGGGGTCACGCGAGATCGTTTAGTGGCCGATGCGGATTGGGAGGGA
This sequence comes from Verrucomicrobia subdivision 6 bacterium, assembly GCA_945873585.1. Classification (GTDB taxonomy): domain Bacteria; phylum Verrucomicrobiota; class Verrucomicrobiia; order Methylacidiphilales; family Verrucolacustridaceae; genus Verrucolacustris. The sequence continues at coordinate 4,913 of CAMCDO010000005.1, forward strand.
AAGCCTTTTGTTTTAATCGATACGGGTGGACTAGGACTGGAGGACGGCACTGGCTTGCAGGAGGCAGTTGAGCGGGAAGCGGATTTGGCCATCGCGTCCGCCCAGCGAGTTCTTTTGGTAGTCGATGGCAAAGAAGGACTGCATGTGCTGGATACGGACGTAGCCAAACGACTGCGTAGGGCAGGGCAGAAGGTGACTCTGGTTATCAATAAAATGGATCCAGGTTACGCCGGAGGTAAAACAAAGGAATTCGCCAAGCTAGGATTTGGGCCGGGACATCTTGTTTCAGCCGAGCATGGCCTGGGTTTTGGAGACTTAATGGAAGAGGTGGGTAAAGCTTGGGAAGAAGGTGCTAGGGTAAAGGACGAGCGAACTCGTCTTGCGGTTGTAGGCCGACCGAATGCGGGAAAGTCTTCCTTGATTAACGCTTGGGTCGGAATTGATCGCACTATGGTCAATGCCATGGCGGGTACGACGAGAGATGCGGTTGATGTTCCTGCTGAGCTTGGCGGATTTCCGGTTTTGTTCATCGATACAGCTGGATTGAGGCAAAAGAGGAGAGTGGAGGATCCACTTGAGAGAATTATGGGCGGGCGAACGGCGCACGCTATCGATCGTTGTCATTTAGCGATTTTAGCGGTCGATGCGGTCCTCGGGGTAGGGCTCGTAGAAAAGAAGGTAGCAGGATTAATCCAACGCGCTCAGAGACCCTGCATTGTGGCGGTGACGAAATGGGACCTGACAGGAGAAGGGGATGAGAAGACGAGGGGTGATGAGTTTAAAAAGAAGTATGAAGAAGCATTGCGTCGTGCCCTTTTCTTTCTTCCGGATGTACCTGTGATCTTCTTGAGCTCTGTCAAAAAGACAGGGCTGAAAGAGCTCGAGGCTGCAGTCACTATGATGCTCAAGGCACGAGCCACAAAAATAAGCACGGGGGAGCTCAATCGCGTGCTTTTGAGGGCAACAGATGCACGCAGTACTCCAGTGAAGGGGAATAAGAAACTACGAATCTATTATGCCACGCAAGTGGAAGGCCCGCTGCCCACCTTAATGGGTTTTGTCAATCATCCTGCTGTCATGTCCGATGCATATGAGCGGTATTTAAGTAATCGGGTGAGAGAACATTTTAATTTGGGGGGGTGTCCACTGCGCTGGCGCTGGCGCGGGAGAGAGAAGAAGGCCTGACGTTAACCGAAGCAGAGGGAACTCTATTTCACGATGGCTGCGGATATTCGATCGATCCCGTCTCGGGCGATTTCACTATTGGGATAATCCTGTAGAGCACGCAAGTACCAGGCCAAACTTGAGCCAATCTGTTGTTTCCGTTCCATTTCCTGCGCTGTCCGAACTGACCGAACAAACTCGGCGGCTTGAGTGGTGAAGTCGGCCCGTGCTTGGTTGAGCTTAGGATCATCAGGGTAATCGGAAAATCCATGTTCGACACTTTCCCATGCCCCAGCGGGATCTCCCCGCTTTGCCAGCTCCATAGCCCGCATTAAGGCGGTTTCGGCCCCTTGAACACGGTCGAGAATTGTTTTTAGCTTTTCCTGTCGCTCTGGATACATAGCGGTTGCGGCGATATAGCGAACCTTGTCATCGAAAATTTGCCGATAATTTTTCTGGGCAAAAAGACGATCGAAGTCATTCAGAGCCTGCTGCTGAACATCGGTCTGGCTGAAAATAGATCCAGAGACCGTGGCCAGGGCTGGATTTCGCGGCCAGATTTCTGTGGCCGCTCGAAGTTCGGTTTCGAGAGTAGTACGGTCCCCCGAGCTTGCGGCTGCCTTTGCCTTTGCGAGATGCATTGCACTGACTGTTTTGGCTGTTTCCACTACGGCTAAGGGTTTCGAGGTGTCGAAGTCCCTCGCGGTTTGGCTTAGTTCCTTAATAAGATCTTCCGCACGAGTAAGATCATTAACTTCGAGGGCCGCGAGAAGTTCGTTGGTTTTGCGAGTAAACTCAAGAGCACGGCGTTTATCATCCCGCGAAAGCTTACGGACGGAGGGCATGTATTCGCCCATCATAAAAGTTTCAAAAAGGCGTTCGGTTGCACTTTTAAGCTCATTTTTTTCAAGAAGGAACTTGTAGGACTCGATGCCTTCATCGACATCTCGAATCGCTTCATTGGCTAGAGCGTCGATTTGACCGAGGGAGTTGATCATTTTCCCTAGAGCCTTTAAGCCACTGGCCCCCGCACTAATCAGGCTCTCCACTCCAAGATTCTCCACTCCAAGCTGCACTCCTTCTGCGTTAAATCCACCACCAGAGGACGATGTTTCTCCACCTGCGCTGGCATACTTCCCATTGGTACCTGTGCCGGCACCTGCATAACCACCCGAACCCCCTTTCGCGGCAATTTTGGGGTCTAGTTTGGCTTTGATTTTGACTTGGCCTGCATCTTTATCCACTGGAAGGGATGAAGCGATCTGGTCCATTGCATTAAGTCGACTATCCCCGTCTCCGAAGAGGGATCGATAAAAACGTGTGCCGATGAGTACGTGGCGAAATCTGCGCTGGGCGAAGTACTGAATGATTAAGCTCTGAAAATCGATTTTCGCCTGAACAACCGATGCTTCTTTCTTTAGCTTATTATTTACCATAGTGGCACGGACATCCGAGAGAGCTTCCTTAATCGGTTCCACTCGAGCCTCGTCTTGGGGCGTGAGGGTGGTTGTGCTTGCAGGAGAATTTGTGCCGGAGGGTGCAACCGAAGCAATGGTGCTCGGTCCTAAGTTCATTCGGTAGTTCCACTCTAGAGCGGATTTTTCTCGTTGCAGGCCTCGGTTGGCTATTTCTAATCTGGCTGATTCGTTTTTTGCTAACCAAACACTATAGATAACGTCGGCTAAAGAGTTGCAGAGGTTCGCATCGCTACGATATTCGGATGCTTTCGGCAGTAATTTCCATGCTGTATCGATATTTGCGGAGGTGACTTTGCCTGGGCTGAGTAAGGTAAGGATTTGATTGATGGTGTTCTCGTACTGCTGATCCGCTTCTGAAGTCTCGGCAGGAGCGTTGAGGTACTTCTCGAAACGAGAACGAAAAAGACGATTATTGTTCATATTCCAAAGTTTTCCGTCGAAGGTGGAGGTATCCGAACCAGGATCCATCACCGGAACGTCGCGCCCGAGAAAACCTTGATTCATCTGCGGGGGACGAGCTCCGCCGGTTGCGGCTTTGGAATTGCCTTCCTGAGCAGTGAGGGCCTCCCCCAGTCCGATAAAAAGAAGCAGAAAACAGCTAAGAATCCTCATGATTTCTGAACCTCTTCCACCAAAAGAATGCCTGAATCGTTAATCCGAATTTTGGCTCGATACGATTGATTCTTTTGAATGTTGATTTGGCGAAGGCTGGATGGAATCAAAATAGGAAGGGGCCAGTTCTTGGAGTCCCCTGTGGTTACACGAATACTAAAGAGACGGCCTTTTTCCGGATTCCAGGCCAAAGAATTAAGGATGGTTCCTTCGATTTGGTAGACATTACCCCGAAGGCTGTTGGCGTTTTCATAATAATCGGATGGGATAAGTTTCTCGACTGTTCGGTAGGGATTAGCATCTTTCTGGAAATAATAAGCTCCAATTCCGGCGAGAGCGAGGAAAGCAAGGACCACGAAAAAAATCGATTTGGAGGGCGTTGTGGGATGAGCGCGGCGAGACATAATTCGAGCCTAGAACCAAGGGCTAGGGGGAAGCAACTATCGCCACTGACTCCGACGGATTCCGAAGTAGGCAAAAACCAGTCCAAGTCCAAGGTGAATCAAAAGGATCCAGAGGGCCATGGAGTAACTTGATAAGGGTGTCTCTGAGATCGCTCGCACGAGATCGTAAAAGCGAGTGTCACGAAGAGTTTGCAGGTAGCCCGACCACGCCCAGTAGGCACTAATGAAGGGGCGTGTGAGTGTGCCGAGAAAATCTGGCAGTGCTAGAATCGCCCCGGAAAGGGGAAGTTGAAATCCGACCAAATAGAGACTGCCAAGGGAGGCCTGCTCTGAGGAAGAGGTCCAACTGGAGATAGCTAAGCAGAGGGCTGTGATGGCGGCGGTAACGATGAAAAAGGGTAAGAACTGGGCCAAAATATTCCCAGGAAACTGGCAGACCGCCCGAACGAAAAGCGTCATCCACGCTGACTGAAGTAAGACGAGAATGGATAAGAATAGAGACATTCCAAGGAGTGTGGCTCCAGGGCGAAGTCCAGCCAGTTTCTCCTTCTCGAGGATAGGCCGATCTCCAATTACCTCCCGCGCAGAATTATTCGAGCCCATCAGTGCGAGAAGAATAACCTGAAACATGGCGAGACCACTGACCAGAGTTCCAATCCGACTGGACTGAAGGGTGAAGGCGAGAGTTTCGCGAAGTTGATCCAGAACACCGCTATCCGCGGACATGGTCATGTTCCTAACCGAGGGTAATCCTCGATAAGCAAATAAGGTGACGATTGCTGGAAAAACGAGCAAGAGTGAGAGTTGTAAGAAAACCTGAGTAGGGTCTCGCATAAATAACTTGAGGCGCCGGAAGAACCAGGTGCCTGATTGTGAGAGAAAAGATGGCAGCCCGAAGGAGCTCTCCTTTTCGGCTCGGCTTATTTCTGACTCGATTTCACCGAGAACAGTGGAAGGAGTTATCTCGGGAGGATGTGGAACTTGGACCCACTCCTCCGCCCACGTTTCGGCATCCCGTTTGGCTAATGCTGGATAAATATCTTCGGGCGTACGGACGTTAAAATATGAGGTAATGTCTCGGGGGTCTGCTGAGTAGGCAAGGCGCCCCGCAGAAAGAATCGTAACGGAATCGTAGAAATCCAAAAAACGCAAACTATGAGTCACTAAGAGAACTAATCGGCCTTTTTCTTTGGCGAGAGAGGAGAGTAGTAGGGTAATTTCCTCTTCTGATTTAGGGTCTAATCCGCTGGTAACCTCGTCAGCTAAGAGCAGGCTTGGCTGAGTAGTTAGTTCCATCGCCAGTCCTAATCTCCGAAGTTGACCTCCCGAAAGAACCCCCGCCCGCCGATCTTGTAGTTCCGTTAGGCCGGTTTCCTCAACAACTTGATCCACGATAGTTTCGATTTCATTCACTGAAGCACTTCTCCGTAAGCGGGCGGTATAAATCAGGTTTTCTCGAACGGTGAGGAGAGGTTGGGTGCAGCTAAACTGGGGTACATAGCCAAGTTCTCCTGGAGGAAGATCTGTCTCATCTAGGTTGCGGCCGCGCCAAAAAATCGATCCATCGGTGTGGGGAAGAATCCCTGCAATCACTTTCAGGAGAGTACTCTTTCCACAACCGGAGGGCCCTAGAATGGCGCCGAAGTGTGCGGCTGGGTACCAAGCAGAAATTTTCGAAAGCAGGGGAGCGCTGGCGTCGGGTAGGCTTACCTCCATAGAATCAAGAACCAACATCCTTCTAGAGAATCCTCTTATGAGGGCAAAGGCAACGTGGAAAAGTTTCCCAAACCACTTTCTTGAGGTTAAACAAGTCTATGAACGCTTCTGTAAAACATGGGTCTGGAAAAAAGAAATGGTACATCTTTGGTGGTTTGCTCATTGCTGGAGTTGTTCTGCTTGTGCTGCTCGGAGCTCTGCTTCCCATCTTCATCACGAATTGGCTCGGAGGAAAGGACTTCCAGAAGATTGCCTCTCAGCAAGCCTCCTCTTTTTTAAAGACCGAGGGGGATTTCGAATCTTTTGACTGGTCCTCGTTTTCCGTTTATTCGGCAGGTTTCGCGACACGATCTGGGGCTAAGGGGGAGTGGAACTGGGACATTCGGGATATACGCACAGAGATATCACCGCGACTACTTTTGGATCGAATTCTTCGCTTTTCAGAGATCAGTGTCGGGAGCATTAAGATGAAATCAGGTACTGGGCTCGTTGTTGTCCCTGAATCTTTATCCGCAAGACCTGCCTCGGCATCCTCGGGAGGCGACCTTTTTCGAGATGTGCAAGTGGGCAAGGTTGTGATTAAAAGTTTTGCTTTGCAGCCCGGTCCTGCCACCTCGGGTTGGGGAGTGGAAAACGTTGGAATCGAGGTTCATCCCAATCCCCAGAACACAACCTTTTCAATTCAAGGGGGGGAGATTCTGTCCCCCTTAGCATGGTTAGGAGCGCTCTCCTTGCAACAAGCGAAAGGTTCCTACGTATCGCCTCAGATCTATCTTACTCAGCTCGAACTTAAGTCTGCGCAAGGGGGGACCTTGGAATTATCTGGGGAAGGCCGAACCGACTCGATTGCAGGTAGAAAAGGTCGCCTGACTTGGGATCGCTGGCCCCTGCCTGAAGGTAAAATCGGAGTGGGACTCTTTGATATCCCCGCAAAAATGTCCGGCTCGTTTGAGTTATCGGATTGGAAATTGGAGGGGCCTGTGGGCACAGGCCAGGTAAAGCTCATCGATGCCCGGCTCGAACCGGGAAAGGGATCGGAAACTATTCTTGGTCTTCTGGCTGTACTGACGGGGGAACCACGTCTTCGCGGATGCACGCTAAGCACGGCGCAAGCTTCTTGGACACTCGAACCTGGAATTTATAATGTTCGCTCAATTACAGCTGAGGCTCCTGGGCTCTTAAGAGTGAACGGACAAGTTAAAGTGATGGGTCAAAATCTGAGCGGTGTTATCAATCTGGCTTTGGAAAGGAATCTTGGATCGAAGGTTTCAAGCTTAACCGGGGGTGAACTCTTTCGACAAGAGACCGATGGTTATCTCAATCAACCGATCCAGATTTCAGGGACACTGGACCGTCCAGAAAATGATCTCCAATCGAAGCTCACTGGAGCCTTGGCTCGGACTGCAATTCGAACAGGGGCCCAGATTCTGGAAAAGGCCGCGGGGGCACAGGGAGGTTCTGGGGGCGATGCGGCGGGCCAAGCTGTCAATGTGCTGAAGAGCTTATTCGGGCCTGCCCCCAAATAAGTTAAAATCTACCCGTAGCTCTTGTAGTACTTCTTCTTTTCTTCGTCGGAAGGGGAGCCGGCATTCAGGGGGTTGGCAGCGGGTGATGCGGGTGGTGGGGGCGTAGAGGATTCTTCTCCTATTTCTTCGTCGAGCACCGACATATCCACTTGGGGGCTTCGATCGGGCATCATTCCGGCAGGGGTCCCCCCGCTAGCTTCGACAAAGGCCAACTGAACCTGCTGGAGAGCCTCGCTGATAATTTTCGTCTCTTGCGCGCTCAGATTGCCCTGCGTCTTTATCTGAATGAGATCGAGGTGGTCGATCATCATCTTGGCAGCTTGCAGATTGGGGGGCAGACGATCGCCTTCTGGCGTAGGAATCTTTCCAAGAACATAGAGAATGTTTTGCGCTTGGATCATGACAAACTGAACAAACTTACGAGCTAGTTCAGGATTGGTGACTGGATTCGCTTTTTGAATTTCAGCCATAAAAATACCTAGTCCGAGAGCTTGCTTGAGCCCGTCTGCGAGCCCGACTTCCGATTGCGACGGCGAGGGGATTGTTTTGCTGAGGCTGAACGCCTGAAAGGGGGTGTGCTCTTTGTTGGGACAGCCTTAGGGAGAAAGGGGATTTCGAAAGCTTCTTGGAAAGTATAGAGCTCTTGAAAGTCATCGATTTTATCCGTCTCACTCTTTCCCAGAATGCCATGTTGAACGAGCTGGAAGACAACTTCTCCAACTTCCGTGCAGGTAGAAATTCCCCAATCATTCAACACGGTTTTCGCCATGGGACCAAATTCTCGCAGAGCGAGCGCGCGAAAACTCTCCAGCAGTTCTTCGCCGCGAACGTGAGCAGGCTTTTTCTGGTCGGTGCGACCCAGGCGCTGAAGGGCGTGATCTAAAGAGCGGCGGACAAATTCATAGGCGGGCAGGGAGAAGCGGGTCTCTGTTAGGCGGATCTTTTTCACCGCAGCGTCAAAAGAAAGTTGGCTCACGTGGTAAGAATGAGCCAAAGGGCTCTTCTTGTCTATGGGTTACGCGCTGTGCCGAAACCACATCCAGCCAGAGGCAAGAGCCAAGCCAAGACCTACGATCAAAAGGAAGAGTCGTTCGCGGCGACGCAACTGTCCGTAATTCATGTGCAGATAAGATTCACGATTCGCCCAGGGACAACGATAATCTTCTGGATTTGTTTAGCATCGATCCAAGTCGGAAGGTCGGTATGGGCGCGAACCATCTTTTCGATTTCTTCTCGAGTGGCCGTAGGTGAGATATGAATCTTCCCTTTCACCTTGCTGTTCACTTGGACGGGTAACTCCACGCTATCCTCCAAAATGTCGTCGGGATGGTAAGTGGGCCATAGGGCGACACTGAGATTATTCTTCCCGCCAAGGTGCTGGTGAATCTCTTCAGCAAGGTGAGGGGCAAAGGGTGCGAGTAATAGGCAGAGATGTCGCAGGGCGGATTGAGGTCGTTTGGGCAAGCTGGTTAGGTGATTCACTAAAATCATCAAAGCTGAGATAGCGGTATTGAACTGCAATCTCTCGATGTCGGCCGCCACTTTGGCGGTTGTTTTTGCGAGGGCACGCGTAGTTTCCCGATCCGCTGGTTCGTCCGTAACCAAAGGGGAGGGGATCCACTGACCTTCTTCAGTTTCCTCAAAGACTAAACGCCAGATACGTGCCAAGAACCGAACAGAGCCTTCCATGCCTTTTGCACTCCATGGCTTCATTTGTTCAAGAGGACCCATGAACATCTCGAAAACTCTTAAGGCATCCGCGCCGTGTAAAGCAATGACGTCATCAGGATTGACTACGTTGCCCACCGACTTCGACATCTTGGAGCCGTCCTCCCCCAAGATAATCCCTTGGTTAACCAGACGGCGGAAAGGTTCCGGATAAGAAACCAAGCCCAGATCGAAAAGAACTTTATGCCAAAACCGAGCGTAGAGTAGATGAAGGACGGCGTGCTCTGCGCCGCCGACGTAGAGATCCACCCCACCACCGCTCATCCAATATTTTTCTGCGACCGAGCTCCAAGCGACCTGATCGTTGTGGGGGTCGCAAAATCGCAAATAGTACCAGCAGGAACCCGCCCACTGCGGCATGGTATTGACTTCGCGGGTAAATCCATTCGGCAGATTTCCCCATGACTTCGCTTTAGTTAAGGGTGGCTCGCCAGTTGGACTGGGTTGGTAGTCATCGAGCTCTGGCAAGGTGAGAGGAAGATCAGTCGGAGCTAAGGGCGAATGTTTTCCCTCGTGCCAAAGAATGGGGAATGGCTCTCCCCAGTATCGCTGTCGAGAGAAGAGCCAGTCGCGAAGTTTATATCGCGTTTGTTTTCGTCCCTGCTGATTTGTTTCCAGCCAAGCCACTATTCGTGAGTAAGCCTCCTCCGTCTTTAATCCGTCGAGGAAACCGGAATTCAACTGAATTCCTGGTTTCGTAAAGCAACCCTCCGGGCTCTTTCCACTTTCTGGTTGAATGACTTGGCGAATGGGGAGTTTGAAAGTTAAGGCGAATTGGTGATCTCGCTCGTCGTGCGCTGGAACTGCCATGACCGCTCCTGTGCCGTAGGAGGCGAGTACGTAGTCCGCGATCCAAAGCGGAATAGCTTGGCCGTTGACGGGATTAATAACACTGACTCCTAATGGGACGCCCGTTTTCGTTTTGGCGAGTTCTACCCTTTCCAGATCAGACTTCGCTGAGCTTTCCCGCTGGTATCGCTCCACTGCCTCTTTCTGCGCGGGAGAGGTAAGGGTAGGGACAAGGGGATGTTCCGGAGCGAGTACAGCATAGGTGGCCCCAAAAAGGGTGTCGGGGCGCGTGGTGTAGACCGTTATTTTGATCTCCGTTCCTTCCACGATAAAGTCGACTTCCGCGCCTTCGCTCTTGCCGATCCAGTTTCTCTGCATTTCTTTAAGGGAATCAGGCCATTCGAGCAGGTCGAGATCCTGAAGGAGTCTTTCCGCATAAGCGGTAATCTTGAGCATCCATTGGCGCATCGGGCGTCTTTCCACAGGATGGCTACCTCGCTCAGACCGCGGTCCCTCTGAGGTATTGAGAATTTCTTCGTTCGCCAGAACTGTTCCGAGGGCTGGGCAGTACCAGACTGGGGCCTCGGCAACATACGCTAACCCTTTTTCATAGAGTTTGAGAAAGATCCATTGGGTCCAGCGAAAGTATTTTGGATCGGTCGTGTCGATCTCTCGAGACCAGTCGTAGCTAAAGCCCATGGCTTTGATTTGGCGTCGAAAATTACTAATATTTTTCGCCGTGGTAACACGCGGATGAGTGCCGGTTTGAACCGCGTGCTGCTCCGCTGGCAAGCCAAAGGCATCCCAGCCCATCGGATGAAGCACATTATCTCCAAGCATACGGCGGTACCGACAAAGTATGTCGGTTGCAGTGTATCCCTCAAGATGACCGACGTGGAGCCCTGCTCCCGAAGGGTAGGGGAACATATCGAGAATATATTTCTTAGGCTTTTCTGATCCTGGCTCGCCAGGTTGTGCCGCACGGAAACAGTCTGCCTCAGCCCAAATTTTCTGCCATTTAGGCTCAATGGTTGCGAAAGGATAGGGCGGGTGGGTTGGCATAAAGCGGTTAAGGGGTTATTAAACGCAAAGCCGTATGCCAAGTCGAACCCCACCTCATCGCCCTGTTTTATGGATTGCTACAGCCAATCCAGGCAAAACTCGTGAATTTAAAGGACTTTTTGGCTCCCAGTTCCTTGTGCGGGATTTGCATTCCTTTAAGAATCTTCCTGTTATCCGTGAAACTGGAAAGACATTCGAGGCAAACGCTAAAATTAAGGCCTTGGCTCTATGTCGGATTTTGCCAGGCCAACTGATCCTGGCGGATGATAGTGGTCTCGTTGTGCCTGCGTTGGGGGGTCGACCTGGGGTTCGATCGGCCCGGTTTTCGGGCCCGAATGCCACCAATGAAAGTAATCGGCTTAAGCTTCTTCGGGTTATGATGAAGTTACAGAACACAGCCCGGAAAGCCTACTTTGAGGCCACTCTAGTTTTGGCTAAAGACGGGATCGTTTTCGGGGTCGAGCGTGGTCGCGTTTGGGGTCGAATTACCCATCGAGAATACGGTTCCGGTGGGTTCGGGTACGATCCGATCTTTATTCCGAAAAGCTTTTCTAGGACCTTCGGCCAACTATCGCCAAGGACCAAAGCACGGATCAGCCATCGAGCTCAAGCAGTCAGGGGAGTTATGAGGCTACTCAGCAGTAAAATGCATAAGATAGCTGTGAATAATCATAATTGATACAATATTTATTGTGCGACAAATAGTCCACCATGGGAAAGATTCTGTAGCTACTGGATCAGTCCCCACCGCTTAGTAAACGGCCAGTAGACAAAGGCTCCTTTACCAACAAGATTGGCGGCTGGAACAGGACCCCAACCCCGACTGTCGAAGCTGTTTGGGCTGTTATCTCCCATTGCCCAGTAATCGTTGCCAGGAATGCGGTACTGATCCCCAGTTTTAGCAAGGTAACTCGGACCAAAAGTATATCCAGGATAGCCATCAGTTTTCGAAGCAACTTTTGCGCAAATCGCCGCTTTCGCAGGAGATCCATTAATCCATAGCTCTGGCGGTCTAACCTCGACGACGTCTCCACCAATGGCCACACAGCGCTTAATGTAGTATTGGGAACCCTCGATCCCGCGAAGTCGTAACCCCGATTCAATGCCTTCAATTCGATCTGTGGTGAAGACAAAGGTCTCCGCCCTTCTCGGTTTCCGAAACTGGTAAATCATCTTGTTCACGAAAAGATGGTCGCCTGTAGCCGAACTAAAATTCGCCAAGACATCACCCAGTTTGATCTGATCACCAGAACGCAATCTCAAACCACCTTCCCTAGCCTCTTGCAACGTTGTCCAAAGGGTTTGCGACCAGCCATCCGCAATAATCTCGGTGGTCGTCCAAGGAATGAAACCGCCCAACCGACCCTCGCGAACAGAAAGAATAGCGCCATCTTTTGGAGCAACCGCGCGGTGGTAGCTTTTACCTAGCCAAATAAAATCAAATACTCGCGGAAAGAAATGGGGCGGAGAATTAAGTTCAGGCTGATTCAATATCCCGAGCAAGGTAGGTCGCATGGAATGAGTGGGTATTTTGAAGGGCTGAAAGAAATAAGCGCGCACCCCAAGTGCTAAAGCAATCGCCACTAGAGCCACCTCGGCATTTTCGCGTCGGCCATGATGTCGATCGGTCCGGAGTAAATCTCCATAGGAACCTTCTAATTGAACTAGAATTTCTTGCCTTTGTCCCGCCACCATCCTCCAGTCTAGTGCCTTAGCGCAAAGGCCCCTCGCCTCCTGAAGCCTAGAAAGAAGTGCCGTCGGCAAAAGGTCCCTTCCGTAACGCACTCGTTTGGCTAGGAAATGGGAGATAGCACGGAGTTGGGCCCGCTCTTCTTTCGCTTTTCCAAAAAAGAAGTAATCAATCATGATTTAATCTCCAAAAGCCTTCAGGACCTGAAGGAAGGCCTCCTGCGGAATATTCACCTTGCCGAACTGCTTCATTCGCTTCTTCCCTTCCTTCTGTTTCTCTAAAAGTTTTCGTTTCCGAGAAATATCACCACCGTAACACTTGGCGGTTACATTTTTGCCAACACTTTTAACATCTTCTCGAGCCACAATCTTTCCTCCAATGGCCGCTTGCAAGGAAACCTTAAAGAGCTGAGGAGGAATCACCTCCTTGAGCTTGGCGGTCAGGGCGCGTCCGCGCGAAGGAGCCTTCTCACGGTGGACAATGCAACTGAAGGCGTCCATCGGCTCCCCATTGACCAGAATCTCGAGTTTCACTAAATCATCGGCTCGATAAGCACCGTGTTCGTAATCCATCGAACCATATCCGCGGGTAATGCTTTTAATTCGATCACTGAAATCAACCAGAATCTCACTCAGAGGAATCTCGGTGGTCAGCATGACCCGCTTGGCATCCAGTGAATCAGTTTTTCGTACATCCCCTCTTTTTTCTCGAACCATGGAAACTAGATCTCCGATATTCTCATTAGGACAAAGGAGAAACACGGTCACCATCGGTTCACGAATCTCCTCGATCACGCTGGGATCAGGAAGTTGCACCGGATTCTCAACTGAAAGTATCTTGCCGCTAGTCAAACGGACCTCGTAAATAACGCTGGGATAGGTGGACAAGACTTCCATGGAAAACTCACGCGAAAGCCTTTCTTGCACGATTTCCATATGCAAGAGGCCAAGGAAGCCGCATCGAAACCCAAACCCAAGTGCAGGCGAGCTCTCGGGAATAAAAACTAAGGAGGAGTCATTGACCTGAAGCTTGCCTAAAGCCGTCTTAAGCTTTTCGAAATCCTCTGTATTGATCGGATAGAGGCCCGAAAAAACCATCGGCTGAACCTTGCGAAAACCAGTCAACGGCTCCTTAGCGGGGTGGATTGAACTAGTGATCGTGTCGCCGATATCAATCTCCGCGGTGGTTTTTAGATTAGCCACTAAATATCCTGAGTCTCCTGGGCCTAGTTTCTTTCCCACTGTCATTTTAGGAGTGAATGTCCCCACCTCTTTGGTCTCGTATTTCCGCCCACTCTGCATGAGTTGAATGGGGGTGCCCGCCGTGATTTCTCCACTGATCACCCGCACATAAGCGATCACACCGCGAAACGTATCAAAAACGCTGTCAAACACGAGGGCCTTGAGCTCTTTTCCGTCTGCATTCTTGGGCGGTGGCAGACGAGCGATAATCGCCTCCAAGACGTCGCTGATCCCTTGTCCCGTTTTTGCGCTGACGAGAATCGCCTCGTCCCCAGGGATGGCCAGAATCTCCTCCAACTGTTTTTTGACTCCGGGAATATCTGAGCTTGGCAGATCGATCTTATTAATAATCGGAATAAGAGTCAGGCCCTCGCGATTAGCTAAGTGCACATTCGCCACGGTCTGGGCTTCCACGCCTTGTGCCGCATCGACCACGAGGAGAGCTCCTTCACAGGCAGCAAGAGATCGGGAAACTTCGTACGAAAAATCTACATGACCCGGAGTATCAATGAGGTTGAGGAGGTAAGTTTTCCCATCTTTGGCCTTATAACTCAAACTGACAGGATGGGCTTTGATGGTGATTCCGCGTTCCCTTTCCAAGTCCATCGAGTCAAGCAGTTGAGCCTGCATATCTCGTTCGGCGATTAGACCCGTAGCCTGAAGCAGACGGTCGGATAGAGTGGTCTTGCCGTGGTCGACGTGAGCAATGATACAAAAGTTTCGAGTAAGGATAGGGTCCATAGAAAAAGGAAGAAACTAACTCTACCCTGAAACATTCGCCGAACCAGCAGCCGCGCGGAGATTGGCAACCGCTTGAGTTAGGTCGGATTGACTAAAAAGATGAGAGCCCGCCACCATGATGTTGGCTCCGGCAGCCGAGCAACTCGCTGCCGTTGCATCACTGACTCCGCCATCGACTGTAATATCCACATTATAGTTTTGTAGAACAATCACATCCCTTGCTTCTCGAATCTTTGGCAGAACTTCCGGAAGGAACGCCTGCCCCCCAAAACCTGGGTTAACCGTCATGCAGATAAGTTGGTCACAAAGGGGTAAAAGCGGGATCGCATGCTTTAAAAGGGTAGCAGGATTAATTGCCAAGCCCGCGCGGCAACCCCTTTCTCGAATACTCGCCAAGGTTCGCGCCACTTGATGCCTAGCCTCTAGATGAACATTTACGCAATCGGCCCCAGCTTCAATAAATTCGCCGGCATAGCGATCGGGCTGCTCGATCATCAGATGCACATCGAGAGTAGCCTCCCCCATCACGCGCCGCAAAACGCGAACCATATTTGCCCCAAATGAAATATTAGGAACAAAGTGACCGTCCATAATATCGATGTGCACCCACTCTGCTCCGCTGGCACGGATTCGTTCTGCCTCCTCCTCAATTCGACCTAGATTGGCGCCCAATATCGAGGGAGCAATCACGATGGGACGATTCGTCATTTGCTCTTGGCTTTCTGCATGATTTCAATCTCGTACCCCTCAGGCGCATCAAGAAAGGCAAAATGTTCTCCGTTTTGAGTTTGAGTTGGACCGTCGGACCACGGGTAACCCTTGGCCGTGGCATAACGCCCAAAAGCCTCTAGATCCTCCACCTCGAAGGCGAGGTGCATCAGATCCGCAGGTACTTTTACCGGACCTGCTTTCGGATAGTGGCAAAGCTCTAAACATTCGCCCCCTGCCTCTGATTGCAGGAAAACTAGGGTACTTCCGCGAGGAGAAGTGCTTCTGGATATTTGCTTCAGCCCAAGGACATTCCCGTAAAAATCAACAGCCCTCTCAAGATTTTCAACGCGTAAGCGAGTGTGGAGCCATCGGCCAACTTTCATCAGGGGAGCTATCATTCCTCCCCTACCCCTTTTCGTCGAACATGTAATCTCGACTATTCCGCCTCCGCTTTCGAATCACGATCGAGCAGAGAAGTTAAACCCTCTTTGGGCGGCTTCCCCTCAAAGAGAACTTGGTAAAGTTGCCGAGCTACCGGAGCCTCCACATGTTTCCGCGCTAGCATTTTATGGAGGGCCTGTGTTGTCCAAACTCCCTCACAAACTCCTTCAACTGAGGCGATAGCTTTCTCAAGAGAATCCCCTTTTCCGATCCGTTGACCGACCCTGCGATTCCGACTCGCCTGGCTGTAGGAGGTTAAGAGTAGGTCTCCAATTCCACTCAGGCCCTGAAGGGTCTCCTCCCGCGCCCCGAACTGCACCGCGACCCGCGTCATCTCTCGCAGACTCCTTGTCGTCAGTCCTGCTAAACTATTTTCACCGAGACCGAGGCCTACACACATTCCCGCCGCCAAGGCGTAAACATTCTTTAAGGCGCCACCCCACTCCACCCCAGCAAGGTCGGTACTGCGATAGACCCGTAGACCCGTGCCGTGCAGCGCCGCCTGCACGCTGGTGGCGAGAGTTTCATCTTGAGCAGCCGCCACTAGGGCGGTCGGTACCCTTTGTACCAGCTCGGCAGCTAAACTCGGCCCCGAGACCACCGCAACGGGAGTTCCAGGCCAAACGTGACCCACAATTTCACTTACCCGTTGGCCTGTAGAAATCTCAATCCCTTTGGATAAATTAACCACTGGGCACATACCTGCAAATGAGTGCAAGTTTTGCAGAACTTCACGAACCACTTGAGTGGGCAAGGCAATCCAGATTAAGTCGGTTCCCTTAGGAATTTCTCGCCCGCCTTTTTCCACCCAGTGAACGTCATGCCCACGGGTTTGTAGGATTTCTCCAAGAGCTTTTCCCCAGGCTCCTTTGCCCAGAACGGTGATCTTCATGCCTTTCACTTCTTTACCAGCTTGCTCTCCCGCCCTTCAAAGAGTCGAACGAGATTATCCCGATGGCGAATCCAGACTAATCCAGCCATACCCACTGCGGCCCACTGCAAAAGAGGTCGCCCCGGATCGAGGCCAAAAACCAAAAAGGGAAAGGCCGAGGCCGCCACCAACGAAGCGACCGAAACAATTCGGCTAATGAGAAAAACCACACCCCAAACTCCAATAACCGATATTCCCACCCAAGGGGTCAGGGCTAGCAGGGCCCCCGCGGAGGTAGCCACCCCTTTTCCGCCCCGAAATCCAAGCCATGGAGAGAAAACGTGGCCAAGAACAGCCATCACTGCCGCCCCCACCGCGGTTGAATCCCCTGCATGACCCACTTTTGTGGCTAAGGCCACCGCGAGCCATCCTTTGCCAAGATCCAAGGCCAAAACTAGGAATCCCCACTTTTTCCCCAAAACCCTGCCCACATTGGTGGCGCCAGTGTTTTTACTCCCCTGCCCGCGAACATCGATCCCCCGAAAACGTCCCAGCCAGTAGCCAAAAGGTAGAGATCCTAGAGAAAACGCCAAAATGATATAGAGACAATCGAAATACACCCCTTGCGAGATGAACCAAGCAGCCGACGAGAGCAAGTAAAACCTATGGTTATTTTTGCTTTGGGGTACCTACACTTTTAGGGTAGGTTTCTCCATTGTGCCTGAGATTTCTGCCACGCAATTAACAGGGTCCCATGTCGACACCTTCCGCAAGGCGAAAGATGCTGTGGCCCGCCAAAATCATGACTACGTCCTGATGCTCATGCCGCCCGTTCTTGAGGCTCAGCCAGGTTTTCTCGAAGGCCGTAAACTTCTTCGCGCCAGCCAATTGGCCAAGGCCAAAGGCGCTTCCAAGATGGATAAAAACATGGCCGCAGTTCGAATCACCCCAATCATCATGCAGGCGAAGATGGCTGCGGGAAAGTCCTTGGGCTCGGGCATGGCTAAACTCGAGGAAGCATTGGCCCTGGACCCTCATAGCCCCCAAGCCAACAGCGCCCTTGCCGAGATGGCCCTCGCCAACGATTTATCTGGAACCGCAATTTTTGCTTATGAAACCATTCGAGCAGGAAAACCCCAAGACACCGCCAATCTTCACGGACTTGCTAAAGCGCTCATCGCGGCCAAGGAAATGGGAAAAGCTCGCGATGTTTATCAATCGATCCTTGAGCTTGTGCCCAATGACGGAGCCGCTCTCAAAGGAATGAAAGACGCCAGCGCGCTGGTTGCCACCCAAGACGGGGGTTGGGAAAAGTCTGAAGACTTCCGAGATTCCTTAAAAAATAAGGAAGAGAGCCTGGCCCTAGAAGCCTCCTCAAAGGTTGTGAAGACGGCTGAAGCCATGGCCGAGCAGCTGACTCGACTTCATGCCCAATTTGAAAAAGAACCACAGAACGTAACCTTAGCCCGCCAAATTGCAGAGTTATGCGAACAGCAGGGCTCTCTCGAATACGCCCTTCAGTGGTTTCAGTTCGCCTATGACATGACGCAAAAGACAGATCCCAATCTAGAAAAATCCGTCTTTCGTATTCGCCTTGCCCTGCTCGACGCCGAGATGGATCAAGCCCGTACCGATCAGGTAGACCCTTCCCTCCTCACCGGAATTGAGGCCCGCGCCAAGACGTTAGTCCTAGAGGGAGCGCGAGAACGTGTCGCCCGCTACCCGAACGACCTGCAATACCGCTACGATTTAGGTGAAGCTCTCATCGAAAATGAGCTCTATAAAGAAGCGGTTCCAGAACTACAGCAAGCCTTGCGGCAACCTTCGGTGCGTCACCGTGCTCTCAACCTGCTTGGAGTCTCCTACCAAAAACGAAAAATGCTCGATCTTGCGGCCAAACAGTTCGCCCTAGCGGCTTCCGAGATTGTCGCGATGGACGCAGTGAAAAAGGATGCCATCTATAACCTCGGCATAATTCTAGAAGAAATGGGCAAGAAGGATGAATCTCTCGAAGAATTTAAAAAGATTTACGAAGTGGATAGCCAATTTCGAGATATCGCCGATCGAGTCGAAGCAGCCTACCAACAGTCCTAGAAAGGCGAAAGCCGGACGGCCTTTACGCCGCCCGGCTCTCCTCCTGTGGAACCCGTAAGCCGGATTCTGTGACCTTCCGAGTTTCCTCAGTCGGCCGGCAGTCATTTCTCTAGTCCGCCTTGCAGCGGACTCCGGTTCAGCGTTACCGCCGTTCCGATGCAGCACCAACCCGGGGGTGTTCTGCTTGCGCAGAACGGGCGGGCCACCCATTCCCCCTGTTCGGCCTTGCACCATCCGTGGTTTATCTATCTTTCTGGTTACCCAGAAAGCGGTGGGCTCTTACCCCGCCATTTCACCCTTACCTAGCTTGCGCTAGGCGGTATATTTTCTGTGACACTTTCCGTCAACCCCGACTTGCGTCGAGGATGCCCCCAGCTTTCCCGGGGCGGATTGCCCTGTGGTGTCCGGACTTTCCTCCGCCAAACCTCCGTAGAAATGTGGCGGCGACTGCCCTGGTTCCGTTTGAAAGCATAAAGCCAAAATCCCAGCTGACAATCCCCAGGCTTGAGTGCCAGAACCAAGCCCGACACCTAGATTACCCCACCACCTCCCCGAACCCCAACCAGTCTTACTCCATCCAGATCAATGGATTCCAAGTGCACAGAACAATCAACTCCAAAACCAAGACAATCAGAAATGTCGGAACCAGAATGGTTAAACCGAGGCCGATGGCGATGGGGAAGTGGCGGTTATCGGTACGGTGCTTCGCCAGTTGAGCCCCAGCCACCAAAACTACCGCAGCACCTAAAGTCATTGAAGTAATGATCATGAAATTGTTCTACGGAAACCAAGACTGAAGGCAAGTCGCCCCTCATTGAATGCTAGGAGGAGGCTAGTCGCTGGACTTGCCCTGACCATTGATCATCTTTGTTTGAGTACCGACCCTGACCTGAGCTCGCCCCCCGCGAAAGTCGGAGGCCTCGTCATAAATCGCTGGAATAACCAGTTCCCCTTTCGGGTTGATATAGCCGAACTTACCCGTGATTCGATCATCAGTCTGTACTCGAGCCATTCCCTCGTAAAAAGAGCCAGCCCATGCAAACTTTTTCTCAAAAGCTTTTTCTCCATCAGGTTTAATATAAAACCATGTTTCTTTATCACCAGGAGGCCCACCTTTCTGCACCGCGGCTAGTTTTCCAGAAAAGGACTGCACCTGATCGTAGTCTGGCTCCACAACAAGCTTTCCCTTTGAATTTACGAAACCCCATTTTCCGCCATCTTTGACTGCGCCCAGTCCTTCCTGAAAAGGTCTTGCCCAAATATAGTCACCCTCAATCGCCCACCTTCCTTGCCGATCGATATAACCAAACTTCCCCGTGAGTCGGTCCCCCTCACAAGCGGGCGCAAGGTTCTCCGAGAAATCGCCCGCCCACGAAAACCGTGGAGGAATCTTCCAGTTGCCGGTTTTATCAAGGTAGCCCCATGCGGTATTTTCCCTGGCTGCCGCCAACTCCTCCTGAAACGGCTTCACTTCGACAAACTTCGGCTCAACCCCCCACGAGCCATCTGACGAGCGGAATCCCCATTTCCCATTATCCCCTTTGGCGGGTGCGGGACCCTGTGCGAAGAGACGCTTCTCATCCTCAGCAGTCCCCTGAGCATAAGCAGGCGCAAGACATGAGAGACTCCCTAAAAAAAATAGAAGTAGAGACCAATAAACCATCCCTATCCCTAGGAATGATAAAGCTATGGGTCAAGGCAGGGCTGGCACTTTATCAAGAACCTAGGATAATAAGCCGATGCGCTTTCGTTCCTCTATCCCTGCTCTTCTCTTTACCTGCATGGTTTTATTGCAAAGCCTCCACGCTCAGGACAGCGGTTTTCAAGGGGGAGCCTCTCCTTACACTCCCCAGCAACTGCACGAGCTCCTCGTCGGGCAACGAAGGGAATCAGTTCTGCAATTCTTCGGTCGTATGCCCAATCACATTCAGGGGGTGGACTGGATTTACAATCAGATGCTCATCTATGTCGCCGAATCCGATCGGTACTACACCACCGCAATTGTCTGCTTCTCTCACGGAGATCACCTCGTTTGGCAGGTTGTCTGTTATCCCTAGTACTTTCTCTTGAAGATGGCTTATTATTTGACTGGTCTTCGCGCGCTTAGCTCAGGGGTAGAGCGGCTGCTTTACACGCAGTTGGTCGGGGGTTCAAATCCCTCAGCGCGCATTCTCTTAATGGCGGTTCTTCTCGCTGGACCAACCACCTCTTTCTCTGCGCCCACCTCCCCGATCGGCCCTGTCTATGTCCTGCCCATTCAAGGTGAGATTCAAAAGGGAACCGTTTATGTCGTGCGCCGCGGAGTCAAAGCAGCTCTAGCAGCAAACGCCTCGGCTCTCGTCCTCGACATGAATACGCCTGGGGGTGAAGGCGAAGCAATGAAGGAGGTCATGGCGACGATCGCTAAGTTTAAGCCAACCGATAAAACTTACACCTACATCAACAAAGAAGCTTTCTCCGCTGGCGCCTTTATTTCCGCCTCCACCCGTCATATCTGGATGGCGCCAGGATCTATTATTGGCGCCGCCTCACCCGTGACCCTTGGCCAAGAGGGGCCTAAAGAACTTCCCCCCAAATTTGTCTCAGGCTATGCCGCCCTGATTCGCGCAGCCGCCGAGCAGAACGGTCACAACCCCGCTATTTTCGATGCCATGGTCAATAAGCAGATTGGCCTTAAAATCGACGGCCGAGAAGTTGTCGCCAAGGGAGATATTCTTACCCTAACCACCCAAGAAGCTACTCGACCGACAGGTAATCCTCCTCGTCCGCTCCTTGCTGCAGGAGTTGCCCCCGATCTTCAAACACTAATCGAAAAAACCGTACAGCCGGGAGCTATCATTGTTCGGATTGAGCCCACCGGCTTTGAAAATATTAGTCGCTGGATTATTACCATCTCCCCCCTGCTCCTCAGTGCTGCTTTCCTTTTTGGATATCTTGAGTTCAAGACCCCCGGTTTCGGTCTCTTTGGGGTAGTTTGTGGAGTTTGTGCCTTCCTCTTTCTTTTTGGTCACTACATTGCGGGTCTATCCGGCTATGAAAACGCTCTGCTTCTGCTTCTCGGTCTCGCCCTTCTTATCACCGAGTTTTTTCTTTTTCCTGGAACTTTTATTCCTGGTCTGCTTGGTCTTGCCCTCATCCTTTTTGCTGCTCTCAATACCATGATTGATCGATACCCCACGGATCCCGCACTTCCCACCCTCCCTCAACTCCACTTTCCCGCGATCAACTTGGCCTTAGGATTCTTTGGCGGGCTCACTGCGATTCTCCTCGCCGCCCGTTATCTGCCTGAAACCATTCTCTTTCGACCTTTCCGCTTGAGTGCCGTATCTCCCTCCTCCTCTCTGCCGATCGACTCCTCACTCCGTCTTGGACTCAAAGGCAAAGCTTTGACTGATCTTCGCCCTAGCGGTTCGGCTGAATTCCATGGTCAAAGCTTTGATGTTTTGGCGGAAGGCCAATTTATTGCTCAGGGCACCGCTATTAATATCCACCAAGTCGAAGGGGCAACCATTTTTGTTCGCCCAAGTGCAACCCCCAAGAAAAAATCATAGAAAAACACCACCTTTTTATTGTTTTCTACAATCGGAACTTTTTATTTCCCTCTCTGCCCTTTGCCCCCTAAGCATTACTTATGCCTATTATCCTCCTTATCGCAGTCTCTGTCGTAGGTTTGGTCTTTGCGGTTGTCCTCATTAATTTCTTTGGACTCTGGTTGCGTGCCCTGACCTCAGGCGCTCCCGTCGGCATTCCCACATTAATCGCCATGCGACTCCGCGGTATTCCTAACTCTCTCATTGTTAACGCTAGGATTACCGCGGTACGTGCTGGTATCGAGGTCACCACTGCCCAACTCGAAACCCACTATCTAGCTGGAGGGAGCGTTGATCAGGTCATCCGTGCCCTCATCGCCGCAGATAAGGCAGGCATCAAACTCGATTTCAACCGATGCTGCGCCATCGATCTCGCCACATCAGGATCGGGAAAAACCGTTTTCGATGCGGTCCGCACCAGTGTTAATCCGCGCGTCATCGACTGCCCAGGAACCGATTCCGGTAAAGGCACCATCGACGGAGTGGCTAAAGACGGTATCACCGTCCGCGCCCGTGCCCGGGTCACAGTTCGCTCCAATCTGGATCGATTCGTTGGGGGTGCTACCGAAGAAACTATCATCGCTCGCGTCGGAGAAGGCATCGTTCGAGCTATCGGCTCAAAGGAAACCTACAAAGGAGTTCTTGAGAACCCCCAAGATATTTCGAAAGACGTTCTCAATCGAGGCCTCGATGCTGGAACTGCTTACGAAATTCTTTCTATCGATATCGCCGACGTCGGAGTGGGCGCGAATATCGGAGCAAAGCTTCAGGCCGAGCAAGCCGATGCCGACAAGCAGGTCGCTCAAGCCAAGGCTGAAATGCGTCGAGCCGCCGCTGTTGCCGTGGAACAAGAAATGCGCGCCAAGGTGGTCGAAGCCGAAGCCCAAGTTCCCTTGGCCATGGCAGAAGCTTTCCGTAAAGGAAACTTAGGGATCATGGATTATCAGAAGATCCGTAATGTCTCGGCCGACACCGACATGCGTGCATCCATTGCCAAGGATTCTGCCAAGCCGAACTCGAAGTAAGAAAGTTATCTCTTGTGGAGTGGCTTGTCCCAGTTCTCTTCGTCGTCGTCAGTCTTGCCCAGTGGTGGCTGAAAAGGCAAAAGCAGTCGACTGAGCCAGTGCTCACACCCACCGCTCCTCAAGAATCGAAAGCAGATCCTGAACGGAAGGCTGAGCCCTTTGAAGAATTCGGTGACCTACTCGAGGCTCTCGGTCGTCGACGCCACGAATCCCCCCCATCTCCTGCTGCGACTCCTCCGAGAGCAGTTCCTCCTCCCAAACCATTCATCGACTTTCCTCCGCCCATCACTGTCCATAAGGATTCACCTCGTCGCCCCCACATTCCTGCACTGCCTCAAGTATTAACTGATTCCTTTTCAGGAGAAAGTGCAACGCCACTTCCAGTCTTCGTCCATGACAAACCCGCCTTTTCTTATGCTCAACCCGAGGGAGCGCGCCGACATTCGTTTCAGAAAAGACTGAGTGACCCTTCCTCTCTGCGCCATGCAATAATTCTATCCGAAATCCTCGCTCCGCCACTCGCTTTACGCTGAAATCATTTATGGCCACCTCAAAATCTTCTCCAGTCCGCGTCGCCTTGATTCAAATGAGCTGCTCGCCAGATCCTGCCAAGAATCTGCGCGTAGCCCTTCAGCGAATCGCCACCGCCGCTAAGTCAGGAGCTAAGCTAGTTTGTCTTCCCGAACTTTTTCGCTCTCTCTATTTCTGTCAAAAAGAGGATTACGCCTGCTTTAAGCTCGCAGAACCCATCCCCGGGGCCACCACTCAGGCACTTACCCTAGCTGCCAAGAAAAATAAGGTAACTCTTGTTGCTAGTCTTTTTGAAAAAAGAGCTGAAGGTCTTTACCATAATACTACGGTTGTCTTCGGCCCAAACGGAAAGATCTTGGGAAAGTATCGTAAAATGCATATCCCCGATGATCCGGGGTTCAGTGAGAAGTTTTACTTTTCTCCTGGGGATACCGGATTTCATCCTATCGACACTCCTGTGGGCAAGTTAGGAATTCTTGTCTGTTGGGATCAGTGGTATCCCGAGGCTGCCCGCTTGATGGCCCTGCGAGGTGCAGAAATTCTCATCTACCCTACCGCGATCGGTTGGGCCGCTGGGGAAAAACAGGCGGTATGCCATGCGCAACAGAGCGCTTGGCAGACGATTCAACGTAGTCACGCCATCGCCAATGGCCTCTACGTTCTTTCGATTAATCGGACTGGTCGTGAAAATAATCTTACTTTCTGGGGGTCTAGTTTTGCCGTCGCCCCTTTCGGTGAAGTGCTTATTCAAGGCTCTTCCAACAAAGAAGAGATTCTTCAGGCTCAGCTCGATCTGTCTAAAATTGCCACGACTCGCCAGCACTGGCCTTTTCTTCGGGATCGCCGCATCGACGCTTACGCTGGGCTGGATCAACGATTTCTTAAGTCTTGAAAAGTCCTCTACCCCCCTCCCTTGGGATTGATTGGTCGGCTTACCGTTTTCCCGCGGAGTGGGAAGCTCATGAAGCCACCTGGCTCGCTTGGCCTCATAACGCCGAGACCTGGCCCGGCCTTCTAGAGGCTGTCCAAGAAACCTACTTAGAGATGATTCGCGCACTCATCCCAGGCGAGAGGGTTTATCTAATTGCCAAAGACTGTGCGGCCGCGGATGAAATCCATCAGCGTCTCCGTCGGTCTAACCTTATCTCCCCAAATCTTAAAGTCGTGACCATCCCCAATGATGACGCCTGGCTTCGCGATAGCGGACCGATATTTATGCTTCGTCGATCCACAGGGACTCCGGCTCGTGTCGCCCATGACTTCACCTTCAATAGTTGGGGTAAGAAATATGGTCCTTGGGATAAAGATGATGTCATTCCTGAGGCCGCCTGTCGTCTTACCGATACACCATTCGAAACTCACGATTTTGTCCTTGAGGGAGGCTCTCTCGATACCGACGGACAGGACACCCTTCTTACCACTGAACAATGTCTTCTACATCCCAACCGTAATGCCTCCTTGTCTCGACCTGAAATTGAAGCACGACTTTCTCAGTGGTTGGGTATCCGAAAGATTATCTGGTTGGGCGAGGGTCTCGAGGGTGACGATACCGACGGGCATGTCGATGATCTGACCCGCTTTCTTTCCCCGGGGGTGGTCGCGACGGTTGTTGAATCCGACTCCCGAGACCCCAATCATGCCCCCCTCGCAGACAACCTCCACCGGCTTTCTCTGGCCAAAGACTCTCGCGGAAGAGCCCTCCAAGTGATTCAGCTCCCCATGCCCCCGCGCGCGGATGGTCCGCATCACCGCAACCCAGCCAGCCACGCTAACTTTTACATTGGAAACTCCGCCGTTCTCGTCCCCATCTTTGCTTCCCCCACCGACAAACTAGTTCTGAATCTCCTTCGACCCCACTTTCCAGGTCGCCAAATCCACGGTATCGACTGCCGGGCCCTGGTCGGTGGCTTAGGGGCGATTCACTGCATCACTCAACAGCAACCCGCAATCGTTCCGCTGGGTTGAACTGCACCCCCTCTTGCGTCTAGGGTTTTCATATGGCCAAGCCACTCCGAATCGGTCTCCCCTCAGGAAGCCTTCAAGAAGCCACCCTCGATCTATTTAGAAAGGCAGGCTACTCGATCGCCCGCGGCTCGCGTACCTACCGTCCGTCTATCGATGATCCAAATTTTGAAGTTCGTCTCCTTCGCGCTCAAGAAATTGCCCCCTACGTCCAAGACGGCTTTCTCGATCTTGGCCTAACCGGAAGCGACTGGATTCAGGAAACCAAGGCCAAGATTCATGTTGTTTCCACCCTCCAATTTAGCAAAGCCACCGCCCAGCCCGCGCGATGGGTCGTCGCCGTTCCGAATCGTTCGCCCATCCGTCGTCCCTCCCAACTTCGCGGTAAAAGAATCGCCACCGAGGCCGTCGGTCTTGTCGGCCAGTACCTCGCGAAAAATAAGATTAAGGCGAAAGTCGAGTTTTCCTGGGGTGCTACCGAAGTCAAAGTGCCCGAACTTGCCGATGCGGTCGTTGATATCACCGAGACTGGCTCCTCTCTTGCAGCCAACGGCCTTCGCATTCTCGATACCATTCTCGAATCTTATCCCCAGCTCATCGCGAATCGCAAAGTTTGGACTCGTCCAACCCAGCGAACACTCATTACAAACTTAGCCATGCTGCTCGAGGGGGCCTTACGGGCTCGAGACCTTGTCGGACTTAAGATGAATGTCTCTCGTCGTTTTCTAGGTTCTATCAACGCCGTCCTTTCTTCCCTCCGCGATCCCACTATATCTCCCCTTGCCCGTGATGGCTGGGTGGCGGTGGAAACGGTTATGGAAGAGAAAATTGTTCGATCCCTTATTCCTCGTCTTAAGAAGCTCGGCGCCGAAGGTATTATTGAGTACCCGCTAAATAAGGTTGTCACCTAAGCCTTCTAGCCCCACGATGTCTCTATGGGTTCAGTTAAGAAGAAGCGGAAATCGAAAATCGCGAAGCACAAGCGCCGCAAGCGCAGTCGCGCGAACCGCCATAAGAAGCGTCTCCGCTACAAGACGTAACGTTGGGGCGCTCGGCGCTTCCTTACTTCTTGCCGCCTCCCTTCTCGCAAAAGGCGCACCTCAGCGTGCTGAACGGGTCGATTCCGCTCTATTCTTTACCGAAGGACGGCGAGCCGACTCACTAGGATTGAGTCAACAGGCCTTTGAGGCCTACAGCAAAGCTCTCGATGCTGATCCCACTTCTCGCGCCGCAACCTTAGCCAAGGCTGGCACCCTGCTCGACCTCAACCGCTCGGCAGAATCTTTAGAGCTTCTTCAAGCGCTCCCCGCTTCGTCGGTCGATGAACCCGAACGATCCACCCTCCTCTGCCTGGCTCTCATCGGTCAAAAAAGGGGCGAAGCAGCCACTATCGCCCAACGCGATGCCCTTACCGCTTTGGCTGGGTGGGGCAACCAAGATCCCACTCGCTTGGCACGGGTGGCGGAAGGCCTTCTTCGATCTGGCACCGCGCTCTCGCGGAAATCTCAGCGGGAAATCGCCGCCGCTGTTCTCCCTGCTTTTATCCGCGCAGCCGATCTCAATACAGGCCTAGGAGGGCTCACCTTGCGGGCAGCCGAGATTGCGCTGGTGGCAGACGATTTACCCACCGCCATCCGATATTTTCGCGAATTCGTTGAAAAGCGTCCCGAGGAGGTCTCCTTTTTAGAACAACTCGCGGCCGTGCTAATCCTCAATGAGCAATCAGCTGAAGCCGACGCTCTTCTCCGCACTGTCGAGATCGAAAAGCCCAGCCGTTCGAATCTTTACCCCGTGATGGCCAATCTCTACGAGGAGCTTAACGTTCCTGCTCGCGGCGAAATCTATCGTGTTCTCGCCCTACACACATCCGAAAAGCCCGTCCTAGCCGATTTCCTTCGCCTGGCATTGCTTCAACTTAAATTGAATCAGCCTCGGCGCGCTGGACTCACCCTAGTATCTGCTTCTCGGATTTACTCCGATTCAGTTCAATTGCTTCTGATTCGTGGTCTCACCGAGAAAGCCCAGGATCTTATGGCAGAGGCCGCCTCGACTTTTGCTCAAGTCGAGCGCCTATCCCAAAAACGCCCGGAGATGCTTGATGCTAGCTTTTACTATGAGTACGGATCGGCCTGCGAGCAGTCTGGCCAATCGACCCGTTCAGAAGTTGCCTTACGCAGAGCTCTCCAACTAAACCCATCTCATCACCAGTCCCTCAACTATCTCGGCTATATGTGGGCCGAACGGGGTCGAAATCTCGACGAAGCCCTCATCATGATTGAAAAGGCAGTACAACTCAGTCCTGGAAACCCTGCTTATCTTGATAGCCAAGGATGGGCCCTTTACCGACTCGGAAACCCTGCAGCGGCCAAACCCCTCGTGGAGGAGGCTCTGCGCATGGTTCCGGATGATCCCACCCTCTTAGAACACTATGGGGATAT
The DNA here is from genome assembly GCA_945873585.1 of Verrucomicrobia subdivision 6 bacterium. Taxonomy (GTDB): domain Bacteria; phylum Verrucomicrobiota; class Verrucomicrobiia; order Methylacidiphilales; family Verrucolacustridaceae; genus Verrucolacustris. The sequence continues at coordinate 32,727 of CAMCDO010000005.1, forward strand.
TAATTTCCGACTCGGCCAGAAAAGCGAAGCTAAAAGTGCTTACGAGAAAGCCTTGCTCGCGGGTGGTCCCGCCATCACCTTGCGCGACAAGATTCGGCTCAAACAGAATAAGTAAAGACTAGCTACGCTGGATTACCGATTTTCCCTGGGTCACCACCCCAGGCTGCTACCTTGGCTTTCGCCGCCATTTCCTCAGCCTCCGAAATCTTTCCCGCTCGACCAAGAGCCAGTGATAGACTGGTGTAAGCCAACTGATCCCTCGGCTTCAACTGCACCAACTTCTCCAGCGCAACGATCGCCTCATCCAACTTTTCTAACTTCACCAACGCCATTCCTAAACACTGCCACGCGTCCGCATGCCCAGAATCAAGGGTAGTCGCCTTTTGATAATGGATGGCCGCCTCAGCCATTTCCCCCATAGCTAAAGCCATATGCCCTTCCTCCATCGAATCATCTGCAGGGCTCATTTCCTCATCCTGAGCGTTCAAAGCATCGTACGCAAACACCCTTCTACCGACGCTTCACTAGATTGCACAATTCTCTTCCAACCTGAACCACGAGCTGCTTTTGCGGTAGCCGGGCCAATCACCACAACTCGCGGTTCACCTTTACGCCACACTGGAAATAATTGCCGAAACCGCACCGCCGCCGAGCCACTAGCAAAGACCACCCAGTCTGCCCCTTCCTGTTTAAGAGCTCTACCCACAGGATCTGGAACCGAGAAAGCCTCCGAGTTCTTATAGATAACAATCTTCCGAACAACCCGTCCGCTGGCCCTTAAAAGTGAAGCAAACTTTCCGTCGCCTATAGATCCAGTGAAATGAAGGATGGACCCGGAGGCTTTTTTCGGCCAGCTGCGAGCTAGAGCTTCTCCCCCTGGTCCAGGACCAACCCAATCAGGTTTGAACCCAATCGACTTAAGAACATTAGCCGTTGCTTGACCCACTACGGCAAACTTAGCCCGAGCGACCTTTCGCAGATCCCCAACCGCGCTTGGAAAAGCACGTACCGCTGCAGAACTTGTAAAAACAAGCCAGTCCGAACGCTGGATGATGGGAATCCAACTTCTTTTAGGCTGAATCAAGTCGATCTTAGACATCGGCAATTCCCAAACCTCTGCCCCCAAGCCCTCCAACCTCTCGCGCCATCCACTTCCAAGAGATCGACTCATAGTCAGAATAATTCGTTTCCCCGCCAAGGGGCGTTTCTCCCACCACGCGAGTTCCCTTCTCAGGTCAACCACTGGACCCACAACCACGATTGCAGGCGCAGCTACCCCTGACTTCTTTGCTTTTTCAGCGAGATCATTGATCGTGCCGAAGACTGTCTTCTGGTTGTGGCAGGATCCGCTTCCAATCAATCCTGCAGGGGTTGTCCGAGAAAAGCCTAGGTTTTGCGCTCGTAAAAGAAACTCCCCCAG
>CAMCDO010000006.1 GCA_945873585.1 Verrucomicrobia subdivision 6 bacterium
ATTTAAAGATTACGGTTCCGTCGGACTGGGTCTTGGCGGAGGCATGGTTAAAGGCACGGGGGAAGTAAGTGGCGCTGACGGGATTCGAACCCGTGTATGGTCCTTGAAAGGGACCTGTCCTAGGCCTCTAGACGACAGCGCCCACGAAGGACAAAACAGTAGCAATTCGCATGCTTTGGCCAAGGCAAAGGTTAGATTCATTTAAGAGATGCATCAATATATCATGATAGGCTGATGCAAGACTGGACAAGTTAAACTGTTTGCCTAGGATAATGGCGATGGAAGCAAGAGAACGGATTACGCTGCGGAGGCACCAGCTAGAAAAAGCGCTGGCGGAGCGGATCGTGTTGATGGATGGGGCGATGGGGACAATGATTCAGCAGCACAAACTGGGGGAAAAGGATTTTCGAGGGGAGCGATTTGCGGCTCACCCAAAGGATCTCAAGGGGAATAACGATATTCTGGCGATTACCCGGCCGGATGTGATTGGGGGGATTCATCGAGCGTATTTGGATGCTGGGGCTGGGATCATTGAGACGAACACCTTTAACAGCACTTCTGTTTCGCAAGCCGATTATGGTTTGGAGGGGGTAGTAGAGGAAATTAATTTGGCGGCAGCACGATTAGCAAGAAAAGTGACGGATGAGTATCTGGCAGACAACCCAGGGCGGGTGGCTTGGGTGGCGGGAGCGGTGGGGCCGACGAGTCGGACAGCCTCGATGTCGCCCGATGTGAATCGGCCTGAGTATCGGGCGGTGACTTTTCGGGAATTAGCCGAATCGTATGCGGAGCAGGTAAGGGCCTTGATTCAGGGGGGGGTGGATGTGTTGTTGCCGGAGACGACGTTTGACACTTTAAATTTGAAGGCGGCGCTGTGGGCGATCGAGGAGGTATTTGATGAAATTGGGTTTCGTCTGCCGGTGATGATTTCGGTGACGATTACGGATGCGTCGGGGCGAACGCTTTCGGGGCAGACGACGGAAGCTTTTTGGCATTCGATCCGGCATGCGCGGCCGTTCAGTGTGGGGATTAATTGTGCTTTAGGTCCCAAGGAGATGAGGCCGTACATGGCGATTCTTTCGAAAGTGGCCAACTGTTTTGTAAGTTGCTATCCGAACGCTGGGTTGCCGAATGCATTTGGGGAGTATGACGAGACGCCTGAGCAGATGGCGGAGGTGCTGGGGGAATTTGCGCGAGCGGGTTTTCTCAACATGGTAGGGGGATGTTGTGGGACGACTCCGGCGCACATTGCGGCGATGGCAAAAGCGGTGGAAGGGGTGAAGCCGAGGGTGTCGCCGGCCCGTTCCTCCGAGACGGTGTTGGCGGGGTTGGAACCGTACGTGATTGGGACAGGAGGGTCGTTCACTTCGATCGGGGAACGGACGAATGTGACGGGATCTCCAAAATTCTCGGCTTTGATCAAAGAGGAGAAGTTTGAGGCGGCGGTAGCGGTGGCTCGGCAGCAGGTGGAAGCGGGGGCGAACTTAATTGATTTAAACTTTGACGAGGCGTTGCTGGATGGAGAGGCGAGTATGACGCGCTTTTTGAATTTGATTGGGAGCGAGCCAGAAATTTCGCGGGTACCCTTTGTGATTGATAGTTCGAAATGGTCGGTTCTGGAGGCGGGCTTGCAGTGCGTCCAGGGCAAGGTAATCGTGAATTCGATTAGTTTGAAGGAAGGGGAGAAGATATTTTTGGATCACGCGAGGAAAGCTCAGCGGTATGGAGCGGCGGTGATTGTGATGGCTTTTGATGAGGAGGGGCAGGCGGCGGATGCGAAGAGGAAGGTGGCGATTTGTCGACGGGCCTACCAACTCTTGACGGAGAAAGCGGGGTTGGATCCCGAAGACATTATTTTTGACGTGAATATTCTGACGGTGGCGACGGGGATTGAGGAGCATAACAACTACGCGGTGGAGTTCATTGAGGCGGTGAAGGAGATTAAGCGGACGTTGCCTGGATGTAAGACCAGCGGGGGATTGAGTAATATTTCATTTTCATTTCGAGGAAACAACACGATGCGGGAAGCGATGCACTGCTGTTTTCTTTATCATGCGATTCAGGCGGGGTTGGACATGGCGATCGTCAATGCAGGCCAGTTGGCAGTTTACGACGAGATTCCGGCGGATTTAAAGGAGCGGGTTGAGGATGTTCTATTGAATCGGCGTGCCGATGCGACGGAGCGATTGCTGGAGTTTGCGGAGACGGTGAAAGCGGGCGGGAAGGCAGTGGTGAAAGATGAGGTTTGGCGTCAGGGAACGGTGGAAGAGCGTTTGATGCATGCGATGTTGAAGGGGATTACGGATCACATTGATGGGGATACGGAGGAAGCGCGGGCGAAGTATGGGCGTCCGTTGGAGGTGATTGAGGGTCCGTTGATGAGTGGGATGCGGCATGTGGGCGATTTATTTGGTGCGGGAAAAATGTTTTTGCCCCAGGTGGTCAAGAGTGCGCGGGTGATGAAAAAGGCGGTAGCCTATTTGACGCCTTTCATGGAGAAGGAAAAAGAGAAGTCGGGGGATCAGAGCAAAAACGCGGGAAAGATTCTCATGGCGACAGTGAAGGGGGATGTGCATGACATCGGGAAGAACATCGTGGGAGTGGTCTTGGCCTGTAATAACTACGAGGTGATTGATTTGGGGGTGATGGTCCCTTGCGAAAAGATTTTAGCGGAGGCGAAGAGTCGCGGGGTGGATTTGATTGGGTTGAGTGGTTTGATCACGCCTTCATTGGACGAGATGGTGACGGTGGCGGAGGAGATGAGCCGGGAGAAGTTTAGTATTCCGTTGTTGATTGGGGGAGCAACGACGAGTGCGGCGCACACCGCGGTGAAGATTGCCCCAGCGTATGCCGGATCGGTGATTCACGTGATCGACGCATCGCGAGTGGTGGGGGTGGCGCAGCAGTTGCTTTCGGTGGAAAAGAAGCCGGCGTATTTGGCGAAGATTGGGGGGGAGCAGGAGAAGGCGCGGAAGGATTTTGCGGAGAGGCGGGCGGCGCAGAAATTGCTCTCGATTGAGGAAGCGCGGGGGCGGGCGGCGAAAATGGATTGGTCCGAGGATCCAGCGAAGCCCGATTTTCTGGGGACGAAGGTTTTTGATTCTTTTCCCTTGGACGAGTTAGCGGGATATATTGATTGGTCGCCCTTTTTCCATGCTTGGGAACTACGAGGACGGTTTCCGAAGATTTTCGAGGATCCGGTGGTGGGGGTGGAGTCGAAAAAGCTTTATGAGGATGCGCAAGTGCTTTTGCAGAGGATTCTGAAGGAGAAGCGGATTCAAGCGCGGGGGGTGATGGCCTTTTTTCCAGCGAATTCCGAGGGGGACGATATTTTGCTGTATGAGGACGATTCCCGAAAGAAGGTACGGGCTCGATTGCATGGGTTACGTCAGCAGATGGCACGGAGTGATGGAGAACCGAATCGTTGTTTGACTGATTTCATTGCGCCAGTGAGTAGTGGAAAGAAGGATTATTTGGGGGCGTTTGCGGTGACGACGGGGCACGGGGTAGAGAAGTGGGCGAAGGAGTTGGAGAAGGAGCATGATGATTATCAGGCGATCATGCTGAAGGCGTTGGCGGACCGGTGTGCGGAGGCTTTTGCGGAGAAGATGCATGAACTGGCGAGGCAGGCGTGGGGCTTTGGGAAAAAGGAGGGGTTGACTAAGGAGGATTTGATTGAGGAGAAATATCGGGGGATTCGGCCGGCAGCGGGTTATCCTGCTTGTCCCGATCACACGGAGAAGAGGGGTTTGATGGTGTTGCTGGATGCGGAAAAGAGTACGGGGATCGAGTTAACCGAGAGTTGCGCGATGAATCCTGCCAGCTCGGTCAGTGGGCTTTATTTCGGGCATCCCGAGGCAAGGTATTTTGCAGTGGGTCCGTTGGGAAAGGATCAGGTGGAGGACTATGCTCGGCGGAAGGGGGTGGCTTTGGCGGAGATGGAAAAGTGGTTGCGACCAAACTTGGCCTACGAACCGAAAAGTTAGTTGTGGTTTGGGAGGAAGTGGATTCAATTCCATTGACCCGTTGGAGGGTCTATTTAGATTCAAGGTCATGAGACTGTGTTCCTTTGCCTTTGTCGGGTGGCTCAGCGTGTCGTTGATCCCTTTCGGTTGGGCCCAAGAGGCGAAGAAAGAGGAAAAGGTGAATTTGGTTTTTGGCAAGCCGTTGGAGTTGGAAATGGAGATGGTCTCGGTGCCTGATTCAGTGGGAGCGGGGGGTAAGTCGGCTCCTGTAATTGGGGATCAAAAGGCTAGTCAAGATGGGCGTTGGTTGCGGATCGACGTGCCTTTTTCCACGACGAACAAGTTTACGCCTGAGGTGAAGTTTAAATTTTCCTTGGAAGGTTATGAGGGGGTTCCGGCGGCGGAGGGCGGAAAGATGGCGGTAAAGTTTGTCGTTTTGAGTGGGGAAGCAACCTACCGTGATGTGCCAGCCGGAAAGAAGCATTTTGCAGGAGTTTTTCTCCCCCCAGCATCGGTTTCGCGTTTTGCGATGCACACAGTAGGAGGGGATATGGACTGGGCGAAAGGATTGATGAATTTGAAGGTGGAAGCGACGGAGGGGGGGGCGCCGGTGGAAAAGGTATTTGATTTGCAATCGGAGAAAGAGAAGGGTCCAAGCGGGCGGGGAGGAAAAAAGGATCCGGATTGGAATAAAAGCAGTGAAGCTACAGAAGTTTCGGGTGTTTTGCTGCCGATTTACGACACTCCATTCTGGCCTAAAGATTACAAACGGTATTCACAACCGAAGAAGCCATAAGCCTCTTTCGGCTTTCCTATGGCGTCTTTTTTGCGGCGATTGATTTTGGATGTTGGGGCGAATGAAATTCGTTTGGCGGAGGTGGTGCCAGACAAGAGTGGGGCGCCGGTTTTTTCTCAATTACGATCTTTGGGGTTGGGAGTAGATCCGACGAAGCCAGCGGAGTTCTTTCCTGCTCTGCTTCAAGGAGTGGAGACTTTGGTAAAAGAGGCAGGGGTGAAGCCAGGGCCGGCAACGATCTGTCTGGGGGGGCCTTCGGTTTTTACTCGAGTGATTAAGGTGCCGGTATCTGACCCTACACAGGTGGGGCAGATGGTGGGGTTTGAGGCGCAGCAGGCGATTCCAGCGATAGAGGAGGCTTGTTGGGATTTCCAGATTTTCCCTGCGAGCGAAGGTGCGACGGGCGAATTGGAAGCGTTGATTGTAGCGATGAAGCGGGATTCGGTGGACGAGGTGATGGCGGCGGCTTCGAAGGCTGGGCTACGGACCGACATGGTAGAGCTGGCACCGACAGCATTGATCAATGCTTTTCGTTATAATTATCCTGAGATGACGACGTGCACCCTGCTTTTGGAGATTGGGGCGAGGTCGACCAATATTGTCATCGTGGAAGGGAAGAAGATGTTTTGTCGGGTGGTGCCGTTGGGCGGAGCGACGGTGACGCAGGCGATCGCGGCGGATTTGCAGGAGTCCTTTGCGGGGGCGGAGGTTTTGAAGAGGGCAAAGGGATTTGTGCATCCTGGAGGTTCGTACGAGGATCCGGCGGATGAACAGACGGCAAGGATGAGTAAGTTGGCCCGTGGGGTGATGACTCGGTTGCATACGGAAGTGGAGAGGTCGGTGACATTTTACCGGAGTCAGCAAGTGGGCAGTCGGCCAGCGCAGGTTTTGTTGGCGGGCGGGGGGGCGTGTCTTGGACTGACTGAGTTGTTCTTCCGGGAGAAGCTGAAGGTACCGGTAGAATTTTTTCAGCCGTTTCGACGTGGGACATTGGGGGCGGGAGTGGCTCCAGCTGAGTTGGCTAAAACATTTCCCTCTTGGGCCATCTTAGTGGGGGCGGCGTTGCGTTCTTTGCCCGACAGTCCGTGTCGGATTAACATCCTAGGTTCGGTACAGAAAGCGGCGGCGGCAAAGACGAAAGACCGGCCGGCGATAGTCGCAGCAGGGGTGGGGCTAGGGTTGCTCTTACTTCTTCCGGGGTTGCATGGATTCTGGCAATCGGGACGGATTCAGGGGCTACTTTCTCCGCAGACGGCGGAGGTGGAGGAGGCGGAGGCAGCCTTGGGCAAGCTGGACGCCGAGCAGAAAAAGGGAGTCGAGATATTAGGTTTGGCGGACAAGGCTTTGGGGTTGGAGGCAGAGCGGATGCGGTGGCCGATTTTATTGGCGGAGTTGCGTGCTAAAAGTTTGCCAGGGATGTGGGTAACGCAGATTGCTTTGGCTGGGGGTGAGGCCGCTTCTGAGGGGGAGGCGGGTGCGGGGGCGAAACCTGGGGCGCCGAAGATTGCGGTGCCGGTTTTAGAGTTGGGCGGGTTTTTCGAAACGAAATCAGAGGAAGCAGACTCCAAGGTGGTGGAAGATTTTCGTGTGGCCCTGGAGCAGGGCGGGGTCTTGCAAAAGGTGGAGACGACCCAGCGCGATACTCCTGAGAGGTCCGCTGATGGCAAAACCGAGCAGGTGGCTTTGAGGTTTAAGATGAGAGCGGAGTGGCCTGTCGGTGGGGTGATCAAGGTGGAGGCGGCAAAGAAGCCGGAGGCGAAATGAAAGGAAAGCTAACGAAACCGCAGATGATTGCCCTGGGGATGGGCTTAGGTGTTCTTTTGCTTGGGTTGGTGCTGGGCTTTTTCGGGCTGGCGGCGTTGGATGAAGCGCAGACTCAAGCGCAATCGTTGGCGGATCGGAAACTGAAGCCTGAGGTGGCGGCGGTGCTGGCTAGACCAGGAGGAGCAGGGGCAGCACGGAAAGAGGCAATGGAATTGGGTAAAATCACAGAGGATTTAGCGAAGGAAGAGGAGGAGGTGGTGGGAAGTTGGCGGGAGGGGTTAAGCAAGGCTTCGGGCCAAGGTCAGGATTGGTCGACCGACCCGAACAAGTGGAAAGACAGGTTGATTACGGTTTATGACCAACTACGAAAAAAAGCTGGGAAGAAGGGGGATAACAATAAAGTAATTTTAGCGGATGATTTTTATTTAGGGCTACAGGAGTATAAGCAGAAGAGTCCCGCGGCCAGTCAGATTCCTAGTTTAGCTCTGCACCTTTCGGTGGCGGAGAAGTTAGTGGAGATTCTGATGGAGGCCAAAGGGGGGGCGAAAGAGGCCTATCCGACTCAGTGTATTTTGCAGGGCTTGGAGGGGCCAGCGGTGAAGGAGGGAGAGGTGGCGAAGGCTGAGGCGGGCAAGGCCAAGCCGGGTGGGGTGGATGGAGGAGGTCTGGTTCGAGAAAGCTATCGATTACAGATGGAGTGTTCGCCAGAAGTATTTTACGGGTTTGTCGGCCGACTATCGCAAGATCCTTGGCTGTTTATGGTGATGGACCTTAGCTTAGAAAATGAGCAGAAGGAGTTTCTCAAACGAAGCGAAGTGGCAAAAAAATTTGAAGAGACGAAAACTGATTCTGCGGCCGAGGGAAGTACGAATCCCAAGTCGGCAACTCCCCTTTTGCTGGTGTTGGCTGGGAAAGAGCGGTTGAGAGTGGTGATGAAAATCGATTTTATGGGGTGGAAGATTCCTCCCCCGGGGAAAATATCGGCCCCAGAAAAGCCCTCATGAAGATATCCCCTTGGTTGACGGGTGGGGCGGGGATTCTTTTCCTGGTTGGTTTGGTGGGTCTGGGACTTGGGGTTCTGCGGCCAGGAGGGATCGAACCGGTCGAGGCACCTGGTGGCGGTGGAAAATCCGCGGTGGGGGAGTTCAAGCAAAAGGCGGCTTTGAGTGTGGCGGCCTTGGCAAAAAAGAGTGGGAAAAAAGACTTGGCGGTGGAGGAGTGGAGGGGGCATCGAGTGTTTGTTTCACGTAGCATTGTTTTTCTGCCAAAGGAGAATGAGCCTGTCCAACCACTGAATGAGAAGCAGATTACGGAGGATGGAATTGAGGTAGGTTGGAAGCTGAAGTATGGTTTTTCTCCTGAAGATCGTGAAGTAGCGGATCAGGATGAGGATCAAGACGGCTTTACGAATAAGGAGGAGTACGACAAGAAGACCGATCCGAAAGATCCTGCGAGTAGCCCTTCCAAGTGGGTCAAGGTGAAGATTGCTTCGGTCGATCCGACAAAACTCTTGATTGGTTTTTCTGGGAAAAGCGAAGGACGTTATACGATTCGTTTTAAATTAGGAGCAAAGCCGAAGGATGTGGATGTGGTGGTGGGGGACAAGATATGGGTTTTGGCAGGGAACAAGGCAGTGGAAATTCTGAAAAGTGAAGAGGAGGCGAAAGCGAAGGCAGGAGGAACAAACAGTTGTCCGCACGCCATTCCGTTGATGGTGAAGAATTATAAAGATGACAAAGGAAAGAGGATGGATGAAAAGACGAAAACAGAGAATGATTATGATGATTCGATGTTAGTGTTGCAACGAATGGACGAACTGGCTGGTCCGATAAACATGCTGCTCGATGAGAGGGGTAAATCGCGTGGGGTAGAGTGGAGTGTGGGGGATATACGTTTAATTTCTCTGGTGCCAGGGGAGGGGGAGATGGGGCCTTATCGGGTGGGGCAATCATTCCCTTACGCAGGAAAAGTATTTGTTGTGACGGAAGCGACGCCGTTAAAAGTATCCCTTAAGATGATGCCTGAGGGTGAGACGGTATATATTTTGCCGAATACGAGTCCCACTTTACTTCCCAAAACTCCCTAGTCATTGGCAAGTTCTTCGCAAGGCAGGGGGAGCCTCGTTGACCTGACCTACCCCTGATCTCGTAAAGTTACGCCTTATGAGATTGCCCATGGCCCTCGTCTTGATTTCTTGGTGGATTTTGGGGCTAGTGTGCGGCCGTGCAGAAGAGGGGGAAGGTGAAGCCGCCGAGTCTCCCCCGGCTCCGCGGCAGGTTACGGCGGCGGAAATGACGCAAAGGGAGATTGATCGAAGGAGAGAGGTCACGTTCCGCTTGAATGAAAATCTAGATCTGGCGGAGCGCCTTTATCAGGCGGGGGAGTGGGAGCATGCGCAAGCGAAGTTTAGCCTGGTCATGAAGCAAACCGATCCACAGACCGCGACCTCAGGATTTTATCAACGGGCTCGGACGGGGGTGGCAAAGTCCTTAGCGGCGCAAGCTTTGGCGCAAGAGAAGGAGGGAAAAACTGCGGAGGCGGCTGGGCTAATGAAGCAGGCCTCGGATCTTGATCCGAGCAATCCGATGGTGGCGAAACAGTCCGCTTCGATGCAGGAGCAGGCAGCTCGGTTGGCGGATCCTTACGAAGGGAATGTGGCGGCGACCAGTGACCTGGTGGAGAAAACAAAAGAGATTAAGAGGTTGTTATCCTTGGCTGATCAGTTGATGGAGACGGGGCAGTACCGAGATGCGAGGAAGAGGTTGGATGACGTATTGCGGATCGATCATTATAATTTTGCTGCGACGACGAAGATCGAAAAATTAGAGCAGAAGCGAATTGTCTCAGCAGATCTGCGGCATGCCGCCACTCGGGAAAAGGCATTGGCCCAGGTGACTGAGGCTTGGAACCCCCCAATTCCTGCAGTGCCCGGCGTAAAAGGAAATCGGACCACGGGTTCAGGCACGAGTTCAAGCTCCGCTGAGATTTTAAAGACCCTTGCTAGCATTAAAATCCCCGAACTTGTTTTTAATGAAAAACCGATTCGGGCGGCGGTGGAAGAGTTACGACGGTTGAGTGAGCAGTACGATCCCGAGAAAAAGGGTCTTAATATTGTTTTGCGGCTCCCGACTGCCACGACTGGGGTCGACCCAGAATCGGCGACAGTAAGTCTCGAGCTTCGTGACGTTAACCTACAGACGGTTTTGAAGTATCTTTGCGAGCAGATTCGCGGTGGAGAGAAACTGCGCTTTGAAGTTGAGAATAGCGCTGTTTTGCTTCTTCCGATCGCTGAGTCTGGAGGGCAGTTAGAGACCCGAAGTTATAATCTGCCTCCGAGTTTGGTGGCCAATCTGGGGACGACTGAGACGGATCCGAAGAAAGTCGGTGATCTAATTTTAGCTGGCATCGGGGCTGATACTACTATCAAAGATTCCTCAGCCATCTGTTTCCGGGACACCGCAAAACTGGTCGTGAGAAACACAGGAAGCGAACATGCCAAACTGGAGCAGATATTAAGAGATTCTTCGAATGAAGAGTCTCCAAAGCAGTTTGAGATTGAGTCAAAATTTCTTCAATTCACAGAAAATGACCTCAAGAATTTTACTTTTAACTACAATATATCTGCCAATTCAACCGTTCCCACTTCGCTATCGCCTGGGGCAACGCCTAATCCGATAGGGTTTGGGACGCAGACCACGGGGCTACGTGGAACGGCCGGGCTAGATCCAAATGGGGTGGCCTTAGCGGGATTAAAGCAGTTGCTCGACCCCAATAATCTTCAGGCCAACTCAAATCAGATTGGAATTAACGGGCAGATCTATAATAAGGGTTTTGCTGCAATTCTCCAGTTATTGCAAAACGCCTTAGGAAAAGATCTGGTGGCCGCTCCACGGGTAACTTGTGCAGATGGCAAAGATTCGCTGATTGTTATTGCTCGTGAAATGCGTTACCCAACAAGTTATACTGCCCCAGTAGTTCCGCAGAACGACACTGGGCAGGGATCCGGCTTTATTTTGCCTGCCAATCCAACAGGTTTCATAGCTAGGGACGTAGGTGTGGTAATGAAAGTGAATGCATCCTCGACAGCCCTACCTACGGCAGTTGACATCAAGATCGACAATCTCGAGGTAGTTGATTTTGCGGGTTTCCTTAACTACGGCACTACAATCAACAGCATTACTTATGGCACAGACACGGTCGCCCCTGCGCTTGGCTCCGTAGCCCAATCTCCTTATCTGGTGCCAATATTTACTAGAAAAGCACTTACAACTCAAATCAGAATGCTTGATGGGCAAACGTTTGCGGTTGGAGGGCTGATTGCAGAAGCAGACCAGATGGTAGACGATAAGGTTCCTATTCTAGGTGATCTCCCTATGATGGGACGGTTCTTTAGGAGTGAAGTTTCTCAAAAAGTCAAAAACAACCTGGTTGTCTTTACGACCGTAAGAATTATTAAGCCTGACGGCACACTACAGTACCCTGAGGATGATGAAAATCCTGAGTACCAACAAGCGGGATCAGGGGAGATGATGTCGGCCGTGCCATGAATACTTTTTTCGTATTTATATTCTCACTGGTATTGCTCTCTACTTCGGCGCGGAGCGAGAGTGGGAAGTTGCAAAATAAGGTGGAGGAGGAAACCGCACGGCGCGAGCAGCTTCTACAACCCTTGCTCGTCGCTTACGATAAAAGTCGTGAGCTGGCGAAGAATGGTCAGACAAAGCAAGCGTGTGATGATTTGGAATTAGCGTACCAGAATATCCCTGAATCGCTTACGGGCACTTCCTTAGCGAAGAAAGTTCAAAAGACCTTGAGTAATCTAGAGGCAGCTTTAGGGGAGTCTGCGGGCAAGCAGAACCACTGGCCGGAGGTAAGGAAACGGGCTTTAGCATCATTGCGCTACGACCCAACCAATGAGAAGGCGTTGGAGCAGTTGCGGCAGAGTGATGAGGTCCTGCGGCGCGGGACAGTGGGGGGCGAGGCGGTGAATCCTGCCTTGAGCACCAAATTTTTTGATCGGCTGAATGGGGCTCGGAATGGTATAGAAGAGGCCGAAGCATTTCGAGAGACGGGTCAGTTAGACAAGGCAGAGCAAGCCTACGAAGATACGCTGAAGAACGACCCTTTCAACCAAGTGGCAACGGATGGAATTAAAAAGATCTATGAGGAAAGAGCTCTCGTGGCCGAGAAGGCCAAAGACGTATCAAATCTGGAACGAAAAAGGGAGGTCCACGAGGCTTGGAACAACATCTATCCTAAATCTGACATTAAAAGTGGTGGGATTGATGCGATTGGTGAGGCGATGACCCGTTCTCCGAGTTTCTCGATCGAGAACAAACTGAGGAGTACGATTATTCCGCAAATCGACTTTGAGGGTGCCGATTTGGAGACAATCCGCAGGGCGCTGATTACACTTAGCCGTCAATATGACCCAGAGGTTAGTAAGGGTGGGGTGAATTTTGTGGTCAGCTCCGATATTACCGATGCATCGTTGGTTAGTTTGCGTTTGCGACAAACTTCCCTGGCTGAAATTGTAAAATATGTCTGTAAGATCGCTGGCATCAAAACACGTGTGAATGAGATCGGCGTTACCTTTAGTCCATTAGTGGAGACTCGGCCTGACCTGATACCTCGTGATTTTCGAGTGAGCCCTTCCTTTTTCAAGGGAACAAGTGAGATAACCGACGTTTCACCACTATCGGCGAAGTATGGCTCGACAAGTAGTGCGGAAAAGACCGCCGGGGCAGGTCAAAATGAGCAGCAGAAGCTGACAAGCCTTGGGGTGGTCTTTCCGCCTGGGGCTTATGCAGTGTACAACCGAAACACCTCTTTGTTGAAGGTGGTTAATAATGCGGAGATGCTTGATCTAATTAGCCAGCTGATTGGCGCATCAGAGGAGGAGACTCTATTGATTCAAGTGGGAGTGCGTTTGATTGAGATCAATCAAAGTGATCTGGATAGCGTCACGGTTAATAGTAAGTTTGGCACTGCGGCATTAGGTGTTGCCAATCCTGGGGGTACTGGTGCCACTCCAATCACTCCAGCTGGAGGAACTGGGGTTAATGGGCAACTCAACCAGATTCAAGGAGTGGGTCTTTTGCAGAATAACAATCTTACATCGTTTCTAACTCCAGGGGTTTTGGCGGGAACGAATTCGAATGCGAGCTACGACCAAAACACCATGACTTTGGGTGGATTTTTAAACACAATGCAGTTCAGCAGTTTAATAACGGCCATTTCACAGAAAAACAGTGCGAACGTTTTGGCGAATCCATCGATTGTGCTGAAGCGAGGGCACAAGGGATTCATAACTTCGGTACAAGAGTTTAAGTACGTGCTCGAGTATAACGCTCCGCAAAGTAGTATCGCGCAGATCACGATTGCAGGTGGCGCAACTGTGCCTGGCCCTGAAACTGTGATTGGGTCCTTCCCTTCCTCGATTGTTAGTGATTTCGTTCCAATCGGGGTTACTTTAGGGGTGGAAGCCGACGTGAAGGGCACGAGTAAAGTTTCGATGAAGCTGGAGCCAACTTTTATCGATTTCGAGGGCAACATCAATTATGGCGCTGTAATAAACTCGACTTATGCAAGCAGGCCAAATGCTCCTACCCTTGCAGCAACAAGTTCGGTGACAATCTTAACGAATATAATTAATCAACCTGTTTTTATTAAAAGGGAGGTGAAGTTAGACTATTTAGAGGTGTCAGATGGTTACACGATCTTACTTGGAGGACTATTAAGGGAAGACATTCAGACGGTTGATGAGAAAGTTCCTCTACTGGGGGACGTGCCGATTTTTGGCAGGGCTTTCAGGGGAAAGACGGAGCAGGCGGTTAAAAAGAATACGCTTATTTTTGTTACCCCAAGAATTCTGCGGGTCGATGGCCAACCGCTGAATCCGACGGCGGGAGCGCCCACCACGGCCGCTAACTCTGGTTTGCCTTAACTCCCTATTTTCGAATTAGACGGTAGGGAAATTCCACAGGAATATCTCGAGTGTTGCCTGCTGACCATCCTGCCAAGTTGGCCAAAGTGTACCCCGCCCCACCAAAAACAAAGTAGAAGACTGAACTGGCCACGTCGGCCGTCTCTGATTTGGCATACCAGAGGCGTGGCTTGAGATCAGTTGGACCGTTCACAGGCAGGTCAATTCCTCCCCTGCGCTCTTCATCGCCGATTTTGATTTTTTCAAGTGACTCGTAGCGGATCCAGAGGGGTTTTGTGTTGGGCGTGGGTTTGGGGGGAAGGACAGGGTCTGCTTTCACTTCCTGGCTTCTTTGAACCCGGATTTGATTGGCCGATTGTATTGTCGGTGAGTCGATCGGGATTTGTAAAATCTGTCGATAGGTGCCTGCAGGGAGATAAAGAATTTTGTCAGGGTCTTCGTTAGGAACTTCGACCTCTGAGGGTAGATTTAAATTAGCGATTTCGGGGGTGAGTGGCTTAAGTGGGGGGAGCGCTTTTTTCCCAGGGGAAGGTTTGGATGCTGGCTCTTTGACTGCGCCTCCCATGGGGTCGGAGGGTGTGGTAGGTTCTGCGACGGTTTCCTGAGCTTGATTCGTAGTTGTTTCTGAAGTGGGGGTAGTAGCACCTCCCATAGGGTCGGCGGCAGGAATTTCTTTTGCAGGAGTAGAAGCAGGTGTTTTATTTTCGACGGGGTTTCCCCCACCCATGGGATCAGATTCGACGGACTCAACCGGGTCGCGGGCAAGGGCAGTCATTGAAGTCAGAACAAGAACGAGAAAAATTCTATGCTTCATGTGATCAGTCCTAGCCTGCGAAGCCAGATGGCGGCGCGAGGATGTTGTTTGCTCCAGCCTTGCAGTTCCCAGAGCCATCCCACCTTGTCTGCGAACAAGTAGAGCCCCCCCAATCCGAAAAGAATGATGGAACCTGTGCCCGCAAAAAACGCTGGAATTCGGTTGCCTTGTCCTAAGGCGACGGTGAGGCGAGTGGTGACGAGGAAGCCAAAGAGAACGAAGACGCTACTGAAGACGGTAGCGGCGACGTTACGGCGGGCATCAGTCATGCCGAAGGCGATGCCGAAAAGACAAAGTAAGGGGCAGGCGAGTGGGTAGGCCAGTCGATTCCAGTGCTCGGTGGCGTAGGGGGCGCGTAGTCGGTCGTTGAGGCGCCCTCGGTCGGCTGCGAGGCGAGCGACATCGGGCCAAGGGAGCTCATCGGGTGGCAGAAGCTTGGCGGCGAGGGTTTCGGGGGGCTCGGTGAGCTCGGGTAAAACCAGTTCGGGGAGGATGGGGCCAAGACTTTCTGGACCGCCCGCGGTGGCATACTCGGCCCGACGAACGTCCGAAAGATGCCAAACCCCGCTGCGGTAGGCGCCAGAGCTAGCAAAGATTTTCGAGAGATCGTGGCCTGCCGGTTCGGTACGGAAAAGGATTTCCACATTTTGCATAGTTTTCTCTTTTAAATTAATTTGGCCAATGTACCAGATGGTTCCTTGGGTGGTTTGAGGTGAGGAGGGGGAGCGGTAGACAATCTGGTTGAAGATATTTTCTTCGATAGGTTCTTGTTTGATCTGCTTTTTTACTTTTTCCCTCCCTGCCTGAGCGGTGGGGGAGAGGGAGAATGAGAGAACGTAAAGCACGACAGAAAGGCCTGCGCTACAGAGGAGAAAGGGGCGGGCGAGGACGACAGGACTCATGCCAGCGGCGAGAAGGGCGACCGATTCGCGGTGGCGCGAAAAGTAGGCGAGGACATAGAGGGTGGCGAAAAGGACGGCCACGGGGAGAATGGATTGAGCCAGATCGGGGAGTTGAATGAGGAAGTATTTGGCCAGAAGGTAAAAGGGAGGATTCTTTTCTACGAGCCGTCCTAATTTGTCAAAGATGTCGAACATCAGCCAAAGGACGAAAAGGGCGGCAATGATAAAGCCCAAAGGAACGATGACGGAGCGCCAAAGATATTTTTCGACGATTTTCATGTTTCGTGCGAAACTAGAAATAGCACCTTTATGAACCTGACCCACGATCTTTCCGCACTGGGGGAAACCGTCAAGCGGTGTCATGCGATTGTTCCTGCGGTGGAAGCGGCGGGGCGGGCTTTGGCGGAAAGGGTGAAGGCGGGGAGTAAGGTTCTGACCTGCGGGAATGGGGGGAGTTCGGCGGATGCGATGCATTTTGCGGAGGAGATGACGGGAAGATACCGCGTAAATCGCAGGGCTTTACCCGCACTGTGCCTTGCGGCCGATGGCTCGGCCTTGACCTGCATCGCGAACGACTGGTCCTTTGCAGAGGTTTTTTCACGGCAAGTGGAGGCCTTTGGGCAGAAAGGGGATGTGCTGATTGTTTTTAGCACGAGCGGAAAATCTCCAAATATTATCAAGGCTCTTGAGACTGCAAAAAGTCGCAACATGCTGTGTTTGGGGGCTTTAGGAAAGGATGGGGGTTCGGCAAAGGCGCTTTGTGATCATGCGATTGTTGTGCCGAGTGAGGACACATCGCGGATTCAGGAGATTCATGGTTGGCTGATCCACTCTTGGTTGGAGTGTGTAGAAGCGTTGGTGATCGGTAAGGGCTAGGGGGCGAGGACTTTGTCCTTGGAAGGGGGGGCGGTTTTCGATAAGGTTTTTCTTTCGTCAACGTCTTTCGAATTTGCCCCCAAGATAAGGGCCGAGAGGTAGCTAAGTTGGCGGGAGTAAGGAGTTAACTTTATGGCGGTTGTTATTCGCTTGCGCAAAGAGGGCAAAAAGAATCGCCCTTATTTTCGGGTGGTGGTCACGGACAAGCAAAGTCCGCGTGACGGCCGTTTTCTGGAACTGGTCGGAACCTACAATCCCATGGGTAAGGATGCAGGAATGAAGCTGAAATTGGATCGGATCGATCATTGGGTGGGTCAAGGAGCGAAGCCAAGCGAGACGGTCGCTAGTTTCATTCGAAAAGCCCGCAAAGCACCGAAGGCTTAACCTCTCCGGTTGAAGGCCGGAACCCCATGCGATATTTTCTCGAACTTGTTCTCGGTCGGCTGGTGACTCATCCCGAGGAAGTGGATGTGGAAGAAACATCCGATGAGCGTGGTTCCCTTTTCCGAATTCGTGTAAATCCTGAGGATCTCGGTCGGATCATTGGTCGCAATGGTCGGACGATTGAAGCAATTCGGTCGTTGCTCAATGCATCGAGTCGAGATGGTCAACGCATCTTTGTCGAAGTGGAGGATGGCGCCCACGAGGGGATGGCGGCGTGACGATTGATCTGCTGACTCTTTTCCCCGCGATGGCGCAAGGGGTTTTGGGTGAAAGTATTTTGGGTCGGGCCCAGCGTGCTGGTTTAGTGCAAATCAGGGTTCATCAGCTGCGGGATTATGCCAAAGACAAACATCGTATTGTAGATGATCGTCCCTTTGGGGGTGGTCCTGGGATGGTGATGAAGGCGGAACCGTTGGTGGATGCGATTGAGCATTTACGCGGGGAGGGAGAAAATCGTGCGCGGGTGATTTTTTTAACGCCTGAGGGGACTCGGCTTGAGCAAGTGAAAGTTCGACAGATGGTGCGGGAGTATCCCCGTCTTCTTTTGGTGAGTGGACACTATGAGGGGATCGATGAGCGGGTGCGCCAAGGGTGGATCGATGAGGAGATATCGGTGGGCGATTATATTTTGAGTAACGGGACGGTGCCTGCCTTGACCTTGATTGATGCCATGGTGCGGCTGATTCCTGGGGTCTTGGGGAATGAGGAATCGGCGGGGGACGACTCGTTTGAAGGGGAGGGACTGTTGGAGGGACCTCAGTATACCCGTCCTGAGGTGTTCCAAGGAATGACGGTGCCCGATGTTCTGCTTTCTGGTCACCATGCGGAGATTTCCGCCTGGCGAAAGAGTCAGGCTCTAGCGCGGACGGAGGCAAGAAGGGGAGATTTACTTGAAGGAAAAAAGCAGGTAGGCTTTCCCGTTCTAAAGGAAAACAAATTATGAGCATAAAGATCATCGAAACGATTGAACAAGAGCAGTTCAAAGAAGGCCGCACCGGTTTTGGGGTGGGCGATAAGATCAAGGTTTTCACCAAGGTAAAAGAAGGAGACAAGGAGCGCACCCAGCTTTTTGCGGGGACGGTGATCGCGCGGAAAGGTCGTGGATTGAACGAGCAGTTCACCGTGCGCCGGATTAGCTATGGTGAAGGGGTGGAACGTATTTTTCCTCTACACTCTCCACGGATTGAGAAGATTGAAGTCGAGTCGAGGGGCAACCCACGTCGGGCAAAACTTTTTTATCTGCGTGGTCGTTCGGATATGTCGGTTCGGGAACTGGTTGTTAAAAAGAAGGGCTAAAGAATTCCTCCCGCTTGGAAAGCGGAGAAGAAGTGGGCCGGATCTGCTCCGGTCACGGGGGTGGATGAAGTGGGGCGGGGTTCGCTGGCTGGATCGGTTGTAGCGGCGGCCTATCGTTTCCATCGATCGGGCACACTTGTTCCTGGCCTGGATGACTCGAAGAAGCTGTCTTTAAAGAAAAGAGAGGAGCTTTTTACAATTCTCACTCAGCCCGAAACGGGTGTTTGGGCTATTGGGGAGGCCACGATTGAGGAAATCGAGGAGCATAATATTCTCGTCGCGAGCCAAATGGCGATGGGGCGTGCTTTGGACAAGTTAGGGCTTACCGACGGGGTTATCCTCGTAGACGGATTACCTGCCAAGCATTTAGGGCGGAAACATATCGCAGTGGTGGGGGGTGATGGGATCTGCCCTTCGATCGCAGCGGCATCTATTTTGGGAAAAGTTTCGCGGGACCGCAACTTTTTGCACTTTGGGCAGTTATATCCTACCTATGGATTTACTAAAAATCGTGGGTACGGCACGGCAGAGCATTTACGCGCGTTGGCCATGGATGGGCCTTGTCCGATTCATCGGAGATCGTTTCTACCCTTGGGATCGGCTTCCGTGCCCCGCGTGGAAAAATAGCCGCCAAGCGGGTAGCCACGGGGAGAGAGTTGCAGCGCGTTACCTGCAGCGGGCCGGGGTCAAAATTCTGGTTCGTAACTATCAGGCTCGTTGCGGGGAGATCGACCTAGTGGGGCGGCACGGACAGGAGCTTGTGGTGGTGGAAGTGAAGACCCGCCACTTCCTGGCGCGGCTCAAGCCCGAGCACGCGGTGACGTATGGCAAGCAGCGGCGAATCATTGCCACAGCGAATCGTTATCTGCGGGAGCTATCTAGCCGACCCCCGCCTGTGCGCTTCGATATCGTGGAGATTCTCTACTCGCCTGGGCAAATTCCTCGATGCCGTTGGCTACAGCACGCCTTTACCCTTCAAGAAGCAGGATTGGAGTGGAGCCGATGAGACAGATCGCCAGTACTTGGTCGGCTGCGGTTGTCGGGGTATCGGCCCTGCCAGTGGAGGTAGAGGTGGATGCGGGGGGCGGAAAAGAGAACTTTGTCGTGGTCGGATTAGCGGACACCGCGGTGAAAGAGTCGCGGCAAAGGGTGAAGGCAGCAATTTGGAATAGTGGATACTCTTGTCCAGAAGGGTTTATTACGGCCAGCTTAGCGCCGGCGGACTTAAAAAAAGCTGGGCCTTGTTTCGATCTGCCGATTGCCCTGGGACTGTTGGCGTGCTCCGGGCAGATCTCAAAGGACAATCTAGCGGAGTGGATGGTCGTGGGGGAGCTAGCTTTGGATGGAGCCGTTCGCTCTGTACGAGGAGTTTTGGCTATCTCTCTTCTGGCCCGAGATCGTCGAGTGCGGGGACTCATCGTGCCTGTTTTAAACGCGGCTGAGGCCAGTGCGGTGGAAGGGGTGCGGGTTGTTCCTGTGCGGGACCTGCGTGAGGCAGCGGAGGTGATCGATGGTAAAGCGGTAAATATTCCGATCGTAGCAAAGACATTGGCGAATGGGTCGCTCCCAAAGACAGAAAATCCCTTCGGGGTGGATTTTTCCGAGGTCAAAGGGCAGGAGGCGGTTAAGCGGGCCTTGGAAATTGCCGCCGCCGGGAATCATAATGTACTGATGATTGGTCCGCCAGGGTCGGGCAAAAGTATGCTAGCGAAAAGGCTGCCAGGAATACTTCCTCGGATGACTTTGGAAGAATCCTTTGAAACAACCCGCATCCACAGCGTGGCGGGTTTGTTGCGAGCGGAAGATTCGTTGGTAAGGGAACGTCCTTTTCGTAGTCCCCACCACACCATTTCAGATATTGGACTGATTGGAGGATCGGCCCACCCCTCTCCGGGGGAGGTCAGCTTGGCTCATCACGGAGTGCTTTTTTTGGATGAACTTCCCGAATTTAAGAGATCGGCGTTGGAGGTTTTGCGCCAACCGCTGGAAGACGGACAGGTGACAATTTCCCGAGCCTCCGGAACGATGACCTTCCCTGCTCGCTTCATGTTTATCGGAGCGATGAACCCGAGTCCGCGGGGTAATTTCGAAGGCCGACCTAATGGCCAGGCTTCTCGTCGGTATTTGAATAAAATTAGTGGACCGCTCCTGGATCGAATTGATCTGCACCTTGAGGTCCCGGCGATGAAGCACGAGCAGCTGTTATCCGAAGAGCCAGGGGAGTCCTCTGCGGTGATTCAAAGGAGAGTCGAGGGGGCGCGGGAGTTACAAAGAAAAAGGTTTGGGCCAAACTCTTCGATCCACGCCAACGCACAAATGGGTCCGAGAGAATTGCGAAAGCGGGTGCCGATGGATCGGGAAGCGAAGACACTTCTTTCCAGTGCGATGACTGACTTAGCTTTGAGTGCACGGGCTTTGGATCGGATTCTGAAAGTGGGTCGGACGATTGCGGATTTAGCGGAAAGTGAAAAGGTTCTCTTAGATCATCTGGCCGAGGCGATTCAGTATCGCACGCTCGACCGTCAGATCTGGGGGTAGAGATGGAGACCAATGAGTGGCGAATCGACAAGAGCAAGATTACGGACTACCTCCTGAATGAGAACCATCCAGAAGGAAATCGAAAGCTCTCTGGTTTCAGTCCCATGGGTTTAGTCGGGAAAAGTGGGAACTATTTTCGGATTCGATTCGGAACTTGTTGGAAGAGCGAGAGGGTGAAGTGATTGTTAATTCGAAATTTGGTTGTCGCATGGTAATTCGAGGAATGATCCCCACCCCGCGGGGGCAAAGAGCACGAATCATCACCGTTTGGCAGCTCGACAGGGGGGCTCTTGCGCCACGTCTCGTTACGGCTTACCCTTCACCTTAATGAATCTTTTTACGGAACATAGCCGAGTAGTTCTTACGGAAGACCTTTCTGAGTATGGTCTAGTGGCAGGGAAAGTGGGAACGGTGATTCATGTCCATCGTGATCCTCTCGGGTACGAGCTTGAGTTCTTCTCACCTGACGGCAAGACCATGGCGGTGGGCAGTGTGCTTCCCCACCAGGTCCGTGCTTTTGCTCATCGAGACATGGCTCACGCCTGAGCCGGCCACAACTCAAGTCTTTGGCAGTCCCTTCACCTTAATCCCAGCTTTCAATCCGCGGCTAGCGAACCAGTCGCGGGCGACCTCGAGGGCATAGGATACTTTAGAGGATTGGCTCTGGACTGGTTTTTCTTCAAAGGGAACTAGGGGAATGATCTCGAGAATCACCCCATTGGCATCGAGAAAAGCAAGATCGAGGGGAATGGAGGTGTTGTGCATCCAGAAGGAAGCCTGTTTGGGTGAAGGGAAAACAAAGAGCATCCCTCGATTGGAGTCCAAGGCATCGCGATTCATCAGGCCCGTCATCTGCTCCTCTGGGCGCAGAGCGACTTCTACGGTCAATCGTTGATCTCCGATTTCTAATTTCGCTTCGCCTCCAGCCCAAGCTCCAGCAAGGGTGAGCCAGCAGGTGAAGCCGAGGAGGCGAGCAAAATTCAATAGCGTGGCTGGGAGGGGTCGATTTCGTCTGACCAAGCATCGATGCCACCCTTAAGGTTGAGCATTTTTTGGTAGCCTTGCTGCTGGAGAAAAAGAAGGGCTTTGGCGCTGCGAATGCCTGCCTTGCAATGGATGACGATTTCTTTGTCTTGGGGGATTTCTGACCAACGTTTTGGGAGTTCGCCCAGTGGGAGCAAGGTAGAGCCAGTGATCTTGGAAATCTGGAATTCGTGAGGTTCGCGGACATCGAGAAGGAAAAAGGGTTTCTTTGAGTCAATTTTCTTCTTCAGCTCTGCGCAGGTGATTTCAGGAACGGTGGGACCGGTTTGCTGGACGGGGCCTTCTCGGGCGGGCATGCCACAAAACTGCTCGTAGTCGATGAGACCTGTGATGGTTTTATTTTTTCCGCACATCGGACAGTCGGGATTTTGGCGTAAGCGCATCTCTTTGAAGCGCATTTTCAGCGCATCAAAAAGAAGGAGGCGACCGATGAGAGGATCCCCGATGCCGAGGATGAGTTTGACCGTCTCGATGGCTTGGAGAACCCCGATGACGCCAGGAAGAATTCCCAGAACGCCCCCTTCGGCGCAACTGGGCACGCTTCCTGGGGGAGGGGGTTCGGGGTAAAGGCAGCGGTAGCATGGGCCGTGGCCTGCCCAAAAGACGGTGCACTGGCCTTCGAAACGGAAGATCGATCCGTAGACATTCGGTTTACCCAAAAGGGCGCAGGCATCGTTGACGAGGTAGCGTGTGGGAAAATTATCGGTGCCATCGACCACGATGTCGTAGTCACGGAGAAGATCGAGGGCGTTGTCGGAACGAAGGGCGACTTCGTGGGTGACGACTTCGACGTGAGGATTAAGTTCGGAAATGGTGCGGCGGGCTGATTCTACCTTGGGCTGACCAATGGAGGTTTGGCGGTGAATGATTTGGCGTTGGAGATTAGATTCGTCGACCCGATCGAAATCGATGATGCCGAGGCGACCGACTCCAGCCGCGGCGAGATAGGCGAGAAGAGGAGAACCAAGTCCGCCTGTGCCGATGGCGAGAACATGGGAGGCCTTGAGCTTGCGCTGACCTTCCACCGTGACCTCGGGCATGATGAGGTGGCGGGCGTAGCGCCGCATTTCGGGTGAGCTGAGCTCTTGGGCGGCAGTGGTTTGGACAATGCGAGGAATCAAAGACATCGGAATACACTAGTCAAA
Source organism: Verrucomicrobia subdivision 6 bacterium (assembly GCA_945873585.1). Lineage (GTDB taxonomy): Bacteria > Verrucomicrobiota > Verrucomicrobiia > Methylacidiphilales > Verrucolacustridaceae > Verrucolacustris. The sequence goes on from CAMCDO010000006.1 coordinate 22,531, forward strand.
AATGGTTTCTGGGTCGAGTCCGCCCGTGTCATGGGTGGTTTGTTGGGGTGCCACCTCCGCATTTTAGAATAGGGGCTACTGGCCCTTAAAAAACTCGCCCTGCAGCTCCAATTCGTCGGTAAACTTGGGGCGTTTTTCGACTTCGTCGAGGTATTTGAAAAAGTCGTCAGAGGTTTCGAAGAGATGACCTTTTTCAATATAGGAATCGGTGGTGAAAGGGCTAAAGCCGCCGCGCGGGAAGATCATGTAGCGGGATTTCATATAATCTCGGGCATGCCCTAATTCGTCCATCATCCCTGTGGAGAGTGGTGGGCGCTCAGGGTAGGGGTGGATGGCAACGACGGCGTGGACTTTACCCACGTACCAATGTAGATCGCGATGGACGGTGTAGGCGTAAATCGATTCGCGATCGCTAGTAGGGACTCCCTCAAAATTTGTGCCAATCTCAATCGATTGGGGATCGACAACGACCGCGTATTTACGAAGGCGATGGATGACCTTATCAATCTCTTTTCGTATTTCAGGGGTACCGTAGCTCATGGAGTAGCTGGCGTAGACGACCCAAGGGTTGGGGTGGGTGACCAGCTTGTAGAGCGCCTCCGGTGGTTCGCCGACAGCGATGACGTAGTGGGGAACCCCCATGTAACGAGCCCAATCTTCCGAAAGACTGACTTCTTCATTCATCCAGGAAAGAATGTCGTAAAGGGTATGATTTCGCTCCTTGAGGGCGACGAGGAATGGGTCTGCCTCTTGTAAGGTCTCGAGTTTGAGTTTGATGGCCCACTCCGCGTCGATCAAGGTGACGATCAGGTCGGGTTTAATGAAATCACGGAGGATGCGCTGGTCCTTGAATTTACGATTGATGCGGTTCCACTCGACTGTGGCGGGGGCGCGGATGATGACATCTTGGTAGTTGTTGCGAGTGATTTCGTATCCAATTTTCTCGTATTCCTTTTCTCGAGTGAGTTCAAAAACGTAGTCGGTGGCACCGAGAAGGCGTTCGAGGGGCTTTTTGCCAGCTTTGGTAAAGTCGTCCACCGCGTGATAGACCTTGATGTCGCGGTTATTTTTCTGGCCGAGGGCGACAACGCGCCGGAGGTAGTCGGCGTCGTCCATCCCTGCAATCATGCCGGTGACGAGAACTCGCATGCTTGTGAGCCTAACTAATTTGAGGGTAAGAAGCGATGAGCTTTAAGGGAAGAGGTAGAGCTGCGAAGGAAGAGGGTGATGAGGAAAAGCTGAAGGATCCATGCCTATGAGGACGAAAGAAAAGGGAAACGGTAGCGGTAGAGGAGTTAGGCGCCTCGCATGCCAACGGGAAAAGGCTAGGATGGAAGGTATGAATTTCTGGCGAAAGCAGGGCAAGGCGATCTTGGTAGGAGGTGGGTTTCTGGGGTTGGTGGTGGTGGGGTTGGCATTTTTGGCGGCGAGTTTCTTAGCGGATTTAGCAACGAAGATTCCTCCGACAGCTCGACCGGCCTTGCATCCCGCAAGGCTGGGTCTGTTTTGCGAGGATGTGGAGCTGAGAGCGAAAGATGGAAAGAAGATATCGGGGTGGTGGATGTCGCGTGGGCAGAAGGGGAATCCGCCGGTGATAGTTTTGCATGGGTTGGGGGCGGGCAAAGCGCACATGATCGATTATATTCTTTTCGCACAGGCTGCGGGGTATCCGGTTTTGGCGATCGACTTCAGAGGTCACGGGATGAGTGAGACGAGTCTAACGAGTATTGGGTATTACGAGAGTTGGGATGTGGAAGCGGCGATAGAGTTTGTGCGTAAGCGGGGCGCGGGAGATCCAGTATTGTGGGGAACGTCGATGGGGGCGGTGGCGGCGCTTTTGGCGGCGGCGGAGGATGGTTCGGTGGCGGGGGTGATTGCGGATGCTCCGTTCGACACCTACCGCAATACGATTCGGCATCATGCGAAGTTAATGTACGGAATGTCGGAATTTCCCTTACTGACACTGGCGATGCCAATGATTGAGGAGCGGGCAAAATTCAACCTGGATGCGGTGGACAGTTTGAGAGCGGTAAAGCGGATCGATGTGCCGATTTTGATCCTAGCGGCGGAGGAGGATCGGCGAATGGATCCGGCGATGGTGCGGACGATTTATGAGGTGGCGGCTGGGCCGAAAGAGTTTTGGATCATTCCTGGGGAAGGGCATGAGAGCCGTTCTTTTAGCAGGGAGTACCAGGAGAGAATCCGCACATTCTTGGGGAAGTTGCGAGTTAAACCTACGAGCTAAACGAGTTGCAGGCCTGGGGTGGCTGGGCGATCGGGCTGGACGGCGAGCTCGCGGAGAAGGTCATCCGTGCCGACGTGGCGGGCGTAGTACTGCAGGGCGGTGCGATCGGTCAGGCTGGAAAGGAAGTCACAAACGGCGCGGCTGACTCCCTCTTTTTTAATTCGGAGAACGGCGCGTTCGGCGATGAGGTGAGGGTGGGCGTGATAAAATTCGAAGAGGCCTTGCAGGACTTGGCAGGCTCGTTGGTTGACTTCGCGAACACCTGGGTGGTGGTAAAGATTTTCGGAAAGGAAGGTGCGAAGATTTTGGATTTTAACGCGCATAGGGAGAGTGAAAGTCAGGAGACGACGGCCAGCGGCTTGGGCATCGGCGGCGCTGGAGGGGGCGAGTTCGGCTAGGTTGGCGGCGGAGGAGCGGGTGGCGTCCTCCATTAAGTGATCGGCGAGACACCGGGCGACAAAGCGGCGAGTGCGTTCGGCGTCAAGGCGGGCGTAATTTTTGCGGACAGTGGACTCGGTTTCTTTCCAAAGTTCGATACCGAGAAGGGCGGTGGGTTCGATCAGGCCACTTTCGAGGGCGTCTTCGAGATCGTGGCAACTGTGAGCGATTTCGTCGGCGAGATCCACGGCTTGGGATTCGAGAGAGGGTTGGGATTCGGTGCGAGGCAGGGGGCTGAGGCCTTGGCGGACTTCGTGGGTGAGGTTGAGGCCGTTGAATTCAGGGTATTTGATCTCGAGCTGTTCGACGACGCGAAGGCTCTGGTGGCGCCGACCAAAGCCACCAGCGTCTTGCATGAGCTGGTCGAGGGTGTGTTCGACGGGATGGCCAAAGGGGGGATGACCGAGATCCCGGGCGAGGGCGATGGACTCGGCGAGGTCTTCGTTGAGGCCGAGGGAGCGGCAAAGGGAGCGGGCGAGGGAGGCGACCTCGATGGTATGGGTGAGGCGGGTACGGACGTGATCGCCGGTGCCGTTGAGTGGGATTTGGGTTTTGTACTCGAGGCTACGAAAAGCGGAGCTGTGAACGATGCGTTCGCGGTCTCGTTGGAATTCGGGGCGAAAGTCGTGAGATTCTTCGGAGTGTTTGCGGCCAAGGCTTTCGCTACTTTTGGTGGCGAAGGGGGAGAAAAGATGGGATTCCTTTTTCTCCCAGTCTTTGCGGGTGCGGATGGGCATCTCTCTGGAATGGACGGGATCGGGGGGGAGTCGAGGTGGGGCGAAAATTCATCCACAAAAGATGTGAACAGCGAGTGGATGAAAGAGAATAAGGTGAGGGGTGAGGGCGGTGCCTCGATGGGGCGACGGCTAAATTTCTCGGCGATGGGAGAGGGCGTGGCCGAGGGTGATGGAATCGACGAATTCGAGGCCTGAGCCTGCGGCGACGCCGGTGGCGAGGCGGGTAATTTTCAAGCCGAGGGCTGAAAGTTCCTTGGCGAGATAGAGGGCGGTGGTTTCACCACGGGCGTCGGTACCGAAGCCGAGAATGACCTCTCGGGTCTGATTTTTTTTTGCGCGGGCGAGGAGGGTGGGAATTTTGAGCTCATCGGGTCCGATTCCGTCGAGCGGAGAAAGAAGGCCACCAAGGACGTGGTATCGGCCACGGAAGGTGGCAGAGCGTTCGAAGCTAAGGACATCGGGGGCGTGTTCCACGACGCAAAGGAGGGATTCGTCGCGGGAGCGGTCGCGACAGATTTCGCAGAGGCCGTCTTCGGAAAAGAAGCTGCATTCGGGGCAGGGGATGATTTGGGAGCGGGCTTGGCGAACGGCGTGGGCGAGGTCTTCGGAGGCGCCTGGGGGTGCGGAGAGGAGGTGGAGGGCGAGTCGCTCAGCGGAGCGTGGGCCGAGGCCGGGGAGTTTGCGCAGGGCGGCGACAAGGCGAAGGGCGGCGGGAGGGTAATCAGCCATCCGATTTTACTTGGGGATTAGCTGGACTGATCAATGACTCTGGCGTCGAACTGTTTGAGGGCGGCACGGATGGCGGGATCGTTGAGGAAGGTTTCTTTGGCGGAGGAGGAGGGGGTGGTGGGTTTTTGGGTAGGGGCTTTTACGGGGGATGGGGTGGCAGGAGGAGAAGCGGCAGGGGTGGTTTTTGGAGGGGCTGAGGGGGAGGGGGTGGGGCGGGAGGCGGCAGACTCGGCGCGGGTTTCGGAGCCGGGGACGGCGAGTTTTTTGAGAATAGTTTCTAGGGAGACGCGTTCGCGCTGTTCGCAGAGGCGGAGGGCGAGGATTTCGAGGGCGACTTCGCGAGCGAGGGAGTTACGCAGGTGGTGTTCGAACTCGAGAAGTTGTTCGAGGAGGGAGAGGAGGTGGGACTGTTCGGGTAGTTTCCCGAGTGAGAGGAGGGTTTGTTTCTCTTCTTTACCGAGTTCGGCCTCGGCTTCGGCTGGAGCGATTTGGAGAAGGAGGAGGTTGCGAAAGTGGCGGGCAAGGTCTTGGGCGATGCGGAGAGGATCGCGGTGGCGGGTACGAAATTCGTGAAGTTTGGCGAGGGCTGAGGGTCCATCGCCGGCGAGAATGGCGGAAGCGAGAGCACGGGTTTCGATGGGGCCGGCGAGGCCGAAAACTTCGAGGACGTGTTCGAGGGTAATGGTGCGGCCGGCAAAACTAACGAGTTGTTCGAGGGCCGATTCGGCATCGCGGAGGCCACCTTCGGCTTGGCGGGCGAGAAGGAGGAGGGCTTCGTCGGCGATGGTAATTTTCTCGGCTTGGGAGATTTTACGCAGGTGGGAGACGATGAGGGGATCAGGGATACGGCGGAGGTCGAAGCGTTGGCAACGGGAGAGGATGGTGGCAGGTAGTTTTTGGACTTCGGTAGTGGCGAAGATAAATTTTACGTGGGCGGGAGGCTCTTCGAGGGTTTTGAGAAGTGCGTTAAAGGCTTCGGTGGTGAGCATGTGAACTTCGTCGATGATATAGATTTTGAATTTTCCGCGGGCGGGCGCGTAGGGGACGCTATCGCGTAGTTCTTTGATTTCGTTGATGCCGCGATTAGAGGCGCCGTCGATCTCGAGGACGTCGAGGCTACGACCCTCTTCGATTTCTTTGCAGATATCGTCGTCGGGATTGAAGTCGGTTTTTGGGCCTTGGGGGCAGTTAAGGGCTTTGGCGAGGATACGGGCGGTGGAGGTTTTACCGATGCCGCGGGGACCGACGAAAAGAAAGGCGTGGGCGAGACGACCCTCGGCGATGGAGTTGGAGAGGGTGCGGACGACGTGGTCTTGGCCGACAAGTTCGGCAAAGGTGCGAGGGCGGTATTTACGAGCGAGGACGAGGTATCCCATAAGGGAACTACTTTAAGGAAGGAAGCGGTCTGGGCAAGGACAGGAGGTCAATGAATTCACAATTGACTGCGTGGGGTTTCTTTTTTATGCTATTCGGTTCGTATGAGAACCATTTCTGCCAAAGCCAAGGATGTAACCCGCCGATGGTTTCTGATCGACGCCGATAAGCAGGTGGTCGGTCGGGTCGCGGTGAAAGCGGCGAACATATTGCGGGGCAAGAATAAGCCTATTTTCACCCCTCATGTGGACACGGGGGATCACGTGGTGGTGATCAATGCGGCCAAGGCAGTTTTCACTGGGAAGAAGGAGACGTTAAAGAGCTATATGTCGTATTCGGGTTATATTGGAGGGCATCATACGGAAACGGTGCAGGCGCGGAGGGGTCGGAGGCCTGAGCTTTTGATTCAAACGGCGGTCCGGGGGATGGTGATGCATAATCGGTTGGGTCGGGTGATTTTGAAGAAACTTTATGTCTATGGGGGGGCGGAGCATCCCCATGTGGCGCAGCAACCGGAAAAGGTGGAGCTCCGCTAAGGCGGAAAGAAATTTATGGCGAACGAAGACAAGTATGGAGTGGGGCGGCGGAAGACGGCGGTGGCGCTGGCTTATCTAAAGCGGGGAACGGGTTTGATTACGGTGAATGGACGGGCGTTGGAAGAGTATTTCCCAACTCCCTCGACTCGGATCGAGTTGATGAAGCCTTTGGTGACGATTAAGGAAGAAAAACGATTTGATGTACGGATTCGGGCGAGTGGGGGTGGTCTTTCAGGTCAAGCTGGTGCGGCCAGTTTGGCGATTGCCCGGGCTTTGAACCAGACCCTCCCAGAGCAGCGTGGCGCTTTGAAGAAGGCTGGTTTGCTGAGGCGGGATCCGCGGAAGCGTGAGCGGAAGAAGCCTGGACAGCCTGGTGCGCGGAAACGCTTCCAGTTCTCCAAACGCTGATTGGAAGAGTTGTTCACTACCGGCCACTTTTTTTGTGGTTGGGAGTGGAAGAGGTGAGGGTGACGGCTTTATTGTGCCGTTTCTATGAAATCGCTCGTGACCACCGCTATTTTGGGCGCTTCCGGCTATACGGGGGAAGAGCTCGTACGAATTTGTGCTCGGCATCCTGGGATGAAATTGACGGCGGTGACCTCGAGGCAGTGGAAAGGCAAGACGCTGGAGGAGACTTTAGCGATTGGCGGGGCCGCGGGGGGATTGCGTTGCGAAGATCTTTCGGCGAAAGAAGTTTCGCAAAAGGCGGAGGTATTTTTTCTGGCGCTGCCTCATGGGGTTTCGGCTGCGATCGGGGGTGAGTTGCGTGCCTTGGGCAAAAAAGTTTTTGATCTGAGTGCGGATTTTAGGCTGAAGGATGCGTCTTTGTATGAGAGGACTTATGGGATGGTGCATCCCGTACCCGCGCGGTTGAGTGAAGCGGTCTATGGGTTGCCAGAAATTTATCGGGAGAAAATACAGAAAGCGGATTTGGTGGCGTGTCCTGGATGTTATCCGACGACGGCGATCTTGGGATTGGCGCCGGCCTTAAAGGCGGGGTGGGTGGCGGAGGGTGGGATAGTAATTTCGGCGATGAGCGGGGTGTCGGGTGCGGGGAAGAAGGTGGAGGGGGCTTATTTGTTTGGGGAGTGTAATGAGAATTTGAGAGCTTATAGCGTGCCGCAGCATCGGCATCGGCCTGAGATCGAGCAGGAGCTCTCGGCGATTGCGGGGAGTGCGGTGCGGGTGGCTTTTGTTCCTCATTTAGCGCCGTTGCATCGGGGGATGTTGACCTCGATTTCTTTTCCATTGAAGAAGGGGACGTCGGCGGCGGATTTAGAGAAGGAGTATCGGGAATTTTATCAGGGTGCGGTGGCGGTGAGGGTGTTAACGGGAGAGGCTTTGCCAGAGACGAAGCGGGTGGCGGGACGGCAGGGGGCGGAGATCGCGGTGCGGGTGGATGAGTGGACGGGGCGGGGCTTGGTGATTGTGGCGATTGATAATTTAGGAAAAGGGGCGGCGGGCCAGGCGGTACACTGTTTTAATTTGCGGCATGGGCTACCCGAAGGGGAGGGATTGGAGTGGTGAAGCCGGCGTGGGTATGGATCAAGGCAGGAAACGTCACTTCGGCGAAGGGGTTTCTATCTTCGGGTATTCATGCGGGATTGAAGGAGGGTCGCGAGAAGGATATGGCGTTACTGGTTTCGACTTGTCCAGCGGATGCCGCTGGGGCGTTTACGACGAATCAGGTGAAAGCAGGACCGGTGCGGGTGAGTCAGGAGCATCTGAAGAACGGAAAAGTAAGGGCGATCATTATTAATAGTGGCAATGCGAATGCTTGCACGGGAGTCCGTGGGATTGCGGATGCAAAAAGAATGACGGTGGCGACGGCGACGGCTTTGCGATGCAAGCCGCAGGAGGTGTTGGTCTGTTCGACGGGTCGGATTGGGGTACCTCTACCGATTCGCAAAGTTTTGCGGGGGATTCGGAACTGCGCGCGGATTTTGAAGCCTGGGCGGGGATCGGT
>CAMCDO010000007.1 GCA_945873585.1 Verrucomicrobia subdivision 6 bacterium
GCAAACGCTCGTAGTCTCTCCCCCTTCCTCATTCCCACGTTCTTGGGAATGTAGGAACGTCCTTCCTCCTCAAAACCCGCTCCCCGACATTTCGACATTATGCATAAAGCCATAATGTCCCCTCACAGCCCCACCTACCCCCTTTCCACTATCCTTCCTCCCCCCACCCCACTCCCTCCTCATTCCCACGTTCTTGGGAATGTAGGAACGTCCTCCACACCCGCTTTACTCTACCTCACACCCCCCCAGGGTCGAAGGTTTGCCAGATGACTCCCCCTATTTTTTCCCCTACCTTTCACTCATGAAACTCCTTCTCACCCTCGCCCTCCTCTTTCCCGTCAGCCATCTCGTTCTCGCAGACGAGTATCGTAAATCCGTTCAGGCTCAGGAAAACCTATCCACCAGCACAACTTGGGATGGCACCCCCATTCACTACCCATCAGGCACAGCCAAAGTCTCAGGAGCCATCGTCACCCTGCTCCCAGGCACGGAAACTGGATGGCATACCCACCCCGTTCCCTGCCTCGCCCTCATTCTTGAAGGGGAACTCCTCGTCGAACTAAAAGACGGCCAATCCAAAAAGCTAAAAGCAGGGGACACCTTAGCCGAGGTCATCAACACTCCTCACAATGGTAAAAACATCGGAAAAACCCCCCTAAAGATTGCCGTATTTTATGCAGGCAACACCGATCTCAAAACTACCCTTCTCTGCCCCTAACTGATTCTAAAGAATTTCCGCCACTTTTCTCCTGCATGCCCGATCTCTCCCTCACCGCTTGGCTCCTCGCTCTCGCCGCCGCACTCTTTGCCGGTCTCTCAAAATCAGGCTTCGGTCCCTTCGGACTTCTCTCCGTCATCTTCATGGCCGAAATCCTCCCCGCCCGCGAATCCACCGGCATCGTCCTTCCCCTGCTTATCTTTGCCGACCTCTTAGCCGTCTACGCCTTCCACGAACACGCATCTTGGTCCACCCTTCGCGCTCTGCTTCCCGCCACCCTCACAGGCATCGTGACCGGTTGGTGGATTATGCCCCGCATCCCCACAGAATTCGTCGGCCATACCCTCGGCTGGATCATCATCGGCCTCATTTTTATGATCCTCATTCAACGCGCGCGCCCGCAACTCCTCGCTTTCATCACCCAACACCCACTCCTCGGACTTTTCTGCGGCTGGACCGCTGGCATCACCACCATGCTGGCCAACGCCGCAGGCCCCATAACCGCTTTTTACTTCCTTTCCCAGCGCACCACCAAAATGGTCATGGTCGGCACGGGCGCCTGGTTCTACTTCACCATTAACCTCGCCAAACTCCCCTTCAGCTTTCAACTCGGTCTCCTCAACACAAAATCCCTCATCCTCGACGCCCTCCTCCTCCCAGGAGTCTTCCTCGGATTTTGGCTCGGCCGCTCTCTCCTCAAAAAAATCTCACAGAATCATTTCGAATGGATCCTCATCTTCATGGCCTTCGGCGCCGCCTTGCGCATGGTCACAAAATCCTGATCCCCTTCCCCTCTCTGCCCTAAAAAAAAAGAACGGGTAATCTCGGCCTAAACCGAAATCACCCGTCCTCACTCAAACCAAAAGTTTACTGGGTTGGTGTGTTCGTCTGTCCGTCTTTATGCGGACCATCTTTTTTCGCCTTCGCTTTCTTCGGAGGCAACTCCTCCTTATCAATCTTCCCATTCCCATTCTTATCATACTTGGCAACCATCGCCGCCTTTTCCGTCTCATCCAACTTGCCGTCATGATTCGCATCAAACTCTTTTTCAAACCCCTTCAACTTATGGGCAGGAGAAAGCTCAGGCGCAGTTGTGGTAGTTCCATCTTCGGCCTGAACCGAGGCAGTTGCCCCAGCCAAACCCGCTAGTATCAAGGCAAGTAGTAGGTTGTTTTTCATAGATTTTGACGATGCCACCCGTATCCCCTTTACACCATCTCGATTACTCTTCCGCGTAAAGTAACATCCCCATCGTCTGCTCCCCCAACTTACTCAACTTCATTCCACCTTTTCCATCTGACCTCACTAACCCCCGGCAGTAGTACCTTCCCTCATTCGGCCTCCCAGGAACCGACCCAAGCTCCGCCATCTCCACCCTCTCTCCTCGGCCCCTAGCCCTCAGCGGCAATCCCCAAGGGGTCATCTCCAAATCCCAAGACTGCTCTCCATTCCCGATCCCCTCCTTCTCCACCCACTGCGTCCAGCCGATACGCCCACTCGGCACTGGTACTCGAACCCCAAACCCAGCTGGTTGCGAACTCAAGCACTCCCCGCAATTCATCGGTTTCCCCTCCTGCGCAGCCTTCAGAAGGGCGGCCGGATCTACCCCCATCAAATTCAGACCATTCCACTCCCCATTTCGATTCGGCTCCCAAAAACGTCCTGGCTTGGATGCTTTCACCCAGTTCGCAAATTTTTCGTTTAACTGAAACGCTATCTCCAGATGCAGATGCGCCCGATCCCTCGTCAATCCTGGCCCCGTCCACCCCATGACCCCCACCTGGTCTCCTGCTTTCACCCGCTGCCCCACCTGCACGCAGGCCGAAGCCAGATGCCCATAAATCGTGTACACAGGCTGGCTTCCCCACAAATGCCTAACGATCACCTGCTTCCCGTAATCGGAAATCTTTTCATCCAGATTCACTCGCACCACCTCTCCGTCCGCCAATGCCCTCACCTCATCCGTCGGTTCCCCCAGAGCATCACGATGCAAAGGCCGGATATCGATTCCTTTGTGAAAATGCTCAAAGATTCGAGCAGGCTCAGACCCCGCAGTACGAACAAAGCCGAACATTCCCGAGATCAGTCGGCGACTGATCGTCGGCTGATAAAATTTTTCTGGATGATTGGCAACGAGCGCTCGATTCTCTGTCGGAAACTGCCAGTCGATTCGCTCCTCCGCCTGTCCCGATCCGAGCAGGCCCAGCGCCATCAACCAAAATGCCACTGCTCGTCTCACTCGCCTAAAGATGTCGCCGACCAGCATCCCCGCCCATCCCGCCATCCTCACCTTGCTTTCAGTACCACCGCCCCACTTCGTATCGCGATGAAGTTCCCCTGCCTGCTCGCCCCTAAGACCGTCACCGGAACCTGCTCCCCACTCTTCAGTTGGCGAACCTTACGAGGCAATTCATCTAAAGTACGCGCAGGAATTTGACCCAGACCCACCACCAGCATTCCAGTTTGGATTCCAGACTCTGCTGCTGGGCTATTTTTCTCCACGCCGACCACCAGCAACCCTACACGCTGTCCATACCCGAGCTGCATCGACTCGGCTAAACTACTATCCTTCAGTTCCAACCCAAACTTCTCCTTTAGGGCCAACGCGGCGGAGCGCTCAGGCGGGGCCTTAATTTTCCCCTCCACAATCGCAATCGCCTCCTCCACCCATCGTTTCACCCGTTCGCCCCCAATGGCAAAGCCAATACTCTCTGTGGGCAAGTTCTGGGCCATCGACATCTTAGCCGAACTCAGCCCCACCAGATCCCCCTCTGAATCGACCAACGGCCCCCCGCTGTTTCCGGGATTAATCGCCGCATCCGTCTGTAACAATCCCTCCATTGTCAAATCTCCCAGCGTCAAGGTCCTATCCTTACCACTTAGAATCCCTGCACTTACGCTATTCTCATATCCAACTGGGTTACCCAACACGAGAACCGTCTGACCAAGGAGATTAGGAGAAAGCTTCTCCAGGCTCAGAAAAGGCAAGGGCTCCTTTGCCTTCACCTTAATCAAAGCTAGATCCTGCAGATCATCGTCACGGAGAAGTTCTGCGTCGTACTCCTTCCCGTTCGATAACTTCACGCGAATTTTTAATTTATTGGCCCGACCCGCCACGTGCTGATTGGTTACAATGTATCCATCAGGGCTAATAATGAGCCCCGAACCAAGGTTTTTTACTGGAGTCTGTAGGATCCGATTTCCCCTCGCCATCCCGCCTCCGTAAAACTGATTAATAAAAGTATCGAAGGGGTCTACCACCTGCTGCTCCACCATCTTCTCCGTATTGATGTTCACCACTGCGGGACGCACTTTTTCTACCACTTTCACCATCGGCTCATCTTGTGGAGCCATCCCCCAGACGGATCCAGCGAGCAGAAAAACTCCCATCCAACGTGCATTCATCATCCACCTACTTTAATCGCGCCACCCACCCTCCGACAAGCCTCCCACTCCTCCCACTCCCTAACCCAAGGCCGGACCTGGGCCCAGCCTCTAAATAAATATTTAAAAAAACCGCAACTTTTTAGCTCAAAGCCAGTTTAATCCTTATGACGACTACCTATCGGCGTTGGGTTCAGCAAAACATCCTTCGAGAAGATCCAACCCCCATCCTTTCCGAGTCCATCCTCCAACGTATCTGGTTCGAATCCCTCGTCCGCAATCCCTTGCAGACCCTTTCGGGCGAATCTCTCACCCTTCGCCAACCTGGCTTCTGGAATCATCGCGCTGGACCCGACTTCCTTCACTGCTCCTTCCTTGCAGGCGACGGCTCAATCCACACGGGAGACGTTGAAATCCATCGCCACTCCTCCGATTGGGATGCCCACCAGCACTCCACTAACCCAGCTTATCGTAATGTCGTCCTCCACGTTTTCTGGCAACTCGACCCCTCTGCCTCTCCCACTCCCTCCCCGCAAATCAGACCCATCGCCATCGAACACCAACTCGCCGCCCCTCTCACCGAACTTATCCCCCTTTTCCGTGCAACCCCCGCCGAGATTTCTGGAGGAGAAAAACCTGGCCGCTGCCACTTAACCCTTCTCGCCCTTTCCACTGATCAACTTCGCGATTTCCTTGAAGAAGCGGGTTGGCACCGCCTCCGCCAACGCCGCGCCCTCGCCTCCGCCCGCTCCTCCGCCCACGGATTCGACCAAGCCGTTTGGGTCGCCCTCGCCGAAGGCCTCGGGTTTTCCGAAAATCGTGAACCCTTTGCCTCCCTAGCCCACGCCGTCCCAATTCTTCAACTCCTTCAACTCCCCCATCGCATGGATCGCGAGGCCATCCTCTACGGCGTCGCGGGTCTCCTCCCTGACCCCACCCGTTCCCCATGCTCCCCTCGCGCCTTACCACTTCTCAAGGAACTTTGGGATCACTGGTGGCCCCAACGCGAAACCTGGAACGATCGCACTCTTCCACCCGCCTGCTGGAAAATGGGCTCCACCCGCCCCAACAACTCACCCCTCCGCCGCCTCGCCGCCCTCTCCTTTATTTCCGACCCCAATCTCTGGCTCTTCTGGGCACAATCCATCCAAAAGGGCGACTCCAACGCTTTCTTAGAAATCCTTAAAACCGTCAACCACCCCTTCTGGGATCAACACGCAGGATGGGACGGCCGCATCCTATCCTCGCCCTCTCGCCTCGTTGGCCTCGACCGCTCTACCGCCCTTCTCTTTCAAGTCCTCGCCCCTCTTACCCCTCTGCCCGAAGACGAACTCAACCGCCGTATGCAAGATTGGCCCGTAGGCGGAGATGCCGGCCTCCTTCGCTCCGCCAGCATCCGCCTGCTCAGCGTCCCTTTTCCGCCACCCGATGTCCGCTCCCATCTGGCCCGCGAAGGACTCCTCCAGATCTATCGAGATTTTTGCCGAACCGAAACCGACGCCTGCCAATCCTGCTCCATGCCAGACTTTTTAGCGCAAAGGTAAATTGACTCAACTCTCCTCCAACTCCCCAGCAAGACCCATTCGCGAAGCCTTATCGCTCCTGAATCGAGTCGTAAGAAGCCCAATCCCGCAAATCATAGTGCCACCACTCATCGGGCACCCCAGAGAATCCAGCCCGAAACATCGCCTGCCGCAATATCTTCGCTCTACCCCCCACCTCCTTGGGGACATCCGAAAAGTCCTCATCCGCCTTTGCGCTAAACTCATCATGATCACTCGGCATCTCCAGCAACTTCCCTTGAAGATCCGCCAATGCAACATCCACACTGGTCCCTCGATAGTGCCGACTAATCTTCGTAGGGGGTGTAAGGAACTTCCCATCCGGCTTCGCAGCCCAGAGGGCCTTTTGTGCAGAAATAGGGCGCCAAGCATCCCAAAGTACAAGTCGGTACCCACGTTCGCGTAAATCCATCACTACTTTTTTCAATTTACGAATCGTCTCCCCCCTTAACCAAGCTCGCCCATCAGGATATATCTTCTTGCCCGTAATGTTTTTCTCAGTGGCATACCGCATTTCAATTACGATTCCAGGAACAGAATCTCCACTAACCTCGACCAGTTCCTCCGCAGGAGCTTGAGCCCAAGCAAAACATCCCGCACATCCCCAAAGAAGAAGCGCCCGCAAGATTATTAGCAGTCCAAGATGCCGAGCCTGCCGACTCACCGCCCGACCCTTATCGCTGGGCCAGCGGAACGACTTTTCGACCCACCGCAGGCCCTACATATTCGCTGTCAGGCCGGAACAGCCGATTATCTTGCCACTGTTCAAGAATATGCCCCGTCCATCCCGACATCCGCGCCACCGCAAAAATGGGAGTAAATAAATCCGTCGGCAAACCCAAGCTGTAGTAAACCGTTGCCGAGTAGAAATCGACATTCGCATTCAACCCTTTTTCTTCACGCATGATCTGGGCAATCCGCTCGCTCATCTGTATCCACTTGGTATCTCCTAACTCCCCCGTCAGCTTCTCCGCCATCCGCTTCAGGTGCGGTGCCCGCGGATCCAGCACCTTGTACACCCGATGCCCAATTCCCATAATTTTCTTCTTCTGCGCCATCTGCTCTTTCACCCATCCATCCACTTTTTCCAGACTCCCAATCTTCTGAAGCATGTGAATCACTCCCTCATTGGCTCCGCCATGCAATGGCCCCTTTAAGGTTCCAACCGCCGTGCTCACAGCCGAATAAATATCGGTCAAAGTCGAGGCACACACCCGCGCCGCAAAAGTGGAAGCGTTCATTCCGTGATCCGCATGCAAAACAAAAGCCATATCCAATGTAGCCACCGCTTCCGGACCTGCTTCTTGCCCGTTCAGTAAATAAAGAAAGTGGGCCGCCTCCCCTAAATCCTTTCGCACTGGAGGCAACGACTGTCCCCTCCTCGCCCGATGAAAATAGGCCGCAATCACCCCAATCTTCGCCGTCAGCGAGATCTGCCGATGCCGATTTAACTCCACCTGCTCCACTCCAATTAGACCGTAATCATAGAGCCCCAACATCGAGATGCAGGTCCGCAGAATATCCATCGGACTCGAATCCTTCGGCGCCGCCAAAATATACTCCACCACCCCCTGCGGCAGTTCTCTCTCACTCGCTAGTGACTTTTTCAACTGCGCCAGCTGCTTCGAATTCGGCAAGTCCCCTTGCCATAAAAGATAGCTGGCTTCTTCGAAACTCACCTTGCCCGCAAGTTCATCAATGTCATAGCCACGATAAATCAACTTTCCTTCCAATCCACGCACGTCAGAAAGGGCCGTGGCTGTTGCCACTACTCCTTCAAGCCCTTTCGCCACAATCTTGGTCACCCCACCCGCCGCTTCCTTGGCATCACTCACATTATTTTCTCAACGCCTTGACCACTTCCTCACCAATATCCCCAAGAGTTTCTGCCACACGAACCCCCGCCTTCTTCAACGCCTCGATCTTCGCCTGCGCCGTTCCTTGTCCCCCCGAAATGATCGCCCCTGCATGTCCCATCCTCTTTCCAGGAGGCGCCGTGGCTCCCGCTACAAAAGAAATGACCGGCTTCTTTACTCGGGATTGAATGTATTCAGCCGCCTCCTCCTCCTCCGAACCCCCAATCTCACCAATCATCACAATCGCCTTGGTGTCAGGATCCGCATGCAAATACTCCACTGCTTTTTGCAAGGTCAACCCGTGAATCGGATCTCCCCCCACCCCAATACAAGTACTTTGCCCTAAACCTTGACTGGTAATCTGCCAAACCGCCTCATAGGTCAGCGTCCCACTTCGAGAAACCACTCCGACATTTCCAGGTCGGTGAATATACCCAGGCATGATCCCAATCTTACAAGCCCCAGGAGTAATAATCCCCGGACAATTTGGCCCAATCAAAACACAAGAATGCTCACGCAACGCAAAGCGCACCCTCATCATGTCCATCACGGGAATTCCTTCCGTGATCGCCACAATCAGTTGAATGCCCGCATCTGCCGCCTCTAAAATCGCATCCGCCGCAAATTCGGGTGGAACAAAGATCATCGAAGCGTTCGCCTTCGTCGCGGCCACCGCCTCCGACACCGTATCGAATATCGGCACCGTTTTCTCAAACTTTTCCCCGCCACGCGCAGGTGTCACCCCCGCCACCACTTGAGTCCCATACTCCTTACAGGCGGAAGCGTGAAAGGAACCCGACTTTCCCGTAATGCCCTGCACTAGCAACCGCGTATTGGCATCGACTAAAACAGACATCTTATTTCCCCTTCTTCCCCGCCGCCGCTGCGACCGCTTTCTCCGCCGCTTCCATCAGTCCCTCCGCTGGAAGTAGGGGAAGTCCCGATTCCTTTAGTATTTTGCGCCCGGCCTCCACGTTCGTGCCCTGTAACCGAACGATGATCGGCACCCGAGGTGGCGTCGTCCGACAAGCGGCTACCATGCCCTGCGCCAGAATATCGCACTTCAATATACCTCCAAAAATATTCACCAAGATGGCTTTGACCGCTGGATCCCCCTGCAGCAGGCGAAAGGCCGCCGTAATCATCTCTTCCGAGGCCCCCCCTCCCACATCAAGAAAGTTTGCTGGCTTCCCTCCCGCCGCCTGAATTAAATCCAGAGTGGCCATAGCCAATCCAGCCCCATTCACCATGCACCCAATGTTCCCATCCAGCCCGATATAGTTCAAGTGGTGCTCCGCCGCCGCCAAATCCCGTGGATCTTCTTGCGATGGATCTTGCAGTTCTTGAATCTCCTTGTGCCGAAACAGAGCGTTATCATCAAAACCTAGCTTCGCATCCAGCGCTACCACATCCCCGCCCTTGGTCACCGCCAGCGGATTGATCTCCACCTGAGAACAGTCCTTCTCGATGAAAAGTCGATAGGCGGCATGCAACAATCGGCAAGGCGCACGCAACCCCGTCGATGGGAAACCCAGAAAAATACTCACTTTGCGAGCCTGATAAGGTTGCAGACCTAGCCCAGGATGAATCACCTCCCGCAAAATCGCTTCAGGACTCTTTTCCGCCACCGCCTCGATCTCCACCCCCCCCTGCTGACTCGCCACAATCACTGGGCAGCCCGACGAACGATCCAGCACAATCGCCAGATACAGTTCCCGAGCAATATCGGTTGATTCTCCCACCAAGACCGCGTGGACCGGCTTACCCTCGGGGCCCGTCTGATGAGTAATCAGCGTATTGCCAATCATATGCGAGGCTACATCCCTTACTTGATGGGGGGTTTTGACCAGATGGACCCCGCTCTTGTAACCATCTTGGAAGTGACCTTTACCTCTGCCCCCCGCATGCACCTGCGCCTTAACCACAAAACTGTTACAAGGAAGACTTCGCGCAATCGATTCCGCCTCCTCTGGGCTCCGCGCCACCGCCCCACGTGGAACTGGCACCCCCGCAGCCGCTAATAAGTCCCGCGCCTGATATTCGTGGATATTCATAAAGAAGAGAAACTAATGGATGTGACACTCGTGGAAAGCCTCTCTCGAGTCAACCCACCAATCCCTTGACTACTCCTGTTTCGCCTCTGTCGAGGATATCGGTTCCGCCGCAGGCGGATTCAAACTCATCGGACTGCTTTTCTGTCCCGATCTCATGCTCAGCGGAGAAAGTTCCTTGGAAGAAAACCCAGTCAAATCTCTCTCCGTTTTACTGATCTCTTGCAACTCAGCTCCATCAACCACCACGGATGGTTGGATCATCACCACCAGTTCCTGTCTTTGGGTAGTGTCCGAAGTTGATTTAAATAGATTTCCCAACAAGGGTATCGTCGAAACAAAAGGAACCCCCGCGACATTTTTCGCGTCCTGCTGGGTGACCAACCCACCGAGCAGTATCGTCGATCGATCAGGCACAATCACTGTGGTATTCAACTCTTGGGTATTAATCTCAGGAACCGTCACCCCACCCCCAACATTCGTACTGTTTTGGGAAATTGTGTCGTTCGTCTGCACAATCTGCAGGCTTATCTCTCTTGCACTGTTAATCAGAGGAACCACCTCTATTTTGAGCACTACATCCTGATACTGGATGTTCGACTGTTGAGATCCTGATGTTGTTGTGGCACTACCCCCCGCCCCAAGGGTCGTTACCGTACTCGTCGGCACCGCAATCTTTTTTCCATTAAAGATCGTCGCTTTCTTGTTGTTTGCTGTAAAAACCGAAGGCCGGGAGGCAATCCGGAACTTCGCCGTCGCGGTCAGCGCATTGATATAGAGATCAATCGAGCCAAGGATGAATGTTGCGATCTGCATTCCTGGCAAGGCACCCACCGCCACTTGAGACATCTGCGAAAGAGTAGCTGCAGCGGGAGAAAGTGGCGTGATCCCCGGCTGGGGCTGCGCCGTCGGATCACCATTAACATTCGTGCCATATACGGTGTTTGATCCTGTAATAAACTTCTTCCCCCCCGCTACCGAAGCCGCCCCCGTTCGCGGTCCTCCAATATATTTCTGCAGAATATTGACCGAAAACTCATCATCGTTCGTGACGAGCAACTGCCCAATCACTGTCGCTAAATAAACCTGCATCGGTTTCTTATCTAGCTTACCCAAGATGGCCTTCACCTTCTGCTGCGCTTCAGGTTGCCCGATCACCAGAATAGAATTGGCTCGATTGTCCGCAATCAGCTTGGTCTTGCCGACAACCAGTGACTCCGCCGCCTGCTGCTCACCAGGCTCGCTCAAGACATCCGCCGTCTTGCCGGACGAAGTTGTGCTCGAGCCGCCTGAAGTTCCAGTCACAGGTCTGCCCGCTCCAATCCCGCCAGAGACTGACCCAGTGGATTTCGATCCCCCTGCCCCACCCGCGCCCGCGTCGTCCCCTTCCTCCGCCAGCATATCCGCTAGAATAGGCAGCATATCGGTGGCCGCCACATAGTTGAGCGACTGCTCGTACGGATCACTCAAATCCACCGCGATATCAAACTGCTTAATCAAGGAGCTAATCGACGCAAAATCGAAGGGGCTGGCAATCACCAGGATCCGATTCGTTCTCGTATCCGCAATCAGCTGAATATCCCCAGCAAAACCACTTTTACTCCCACTAATCGTCACCCCCGCAGATCCACCTGCCGCACCAGGCAATCCAGGGATCCCAGGTTGAGCCGCTTGACCCGTCGCCGCTTTCGCCGCCGTTCCCCCGCTTGCCTCCTCCCGCTTTTCCAATATCTGCGTAATCAACTCGACTACGCGGTCAGCGTTGGCTTGCACCAGCTGAATAAAGTCGGTCTTTCGCTCCGGCGCAGGGGTATCAATCAGGTCCCGCACCTGAATGAGGCGCCGAATCAGGGTAGCATTTTCGGTGATCAGAACCTGATTCGCCACTGGCACAGGCACCAAACTGCCATACGGATGCAATGTAATGAACTGCTCGAAAATCGGCACCGCATCCGCCGCCGCCAAGTGGGTCAATGGCATGACATACGAAGCCACCACCTCCCCCTCAGGCAACTCGCTCTCATTCGTAAAAAGGAAAACCCCTTCACTCCGAGGATTCTTACCCCCGGCGGTGTTAATCACTTTGACCGCGTTCTTGTCTAGGGCAATAAAGACGTACCCATTCAGCAATAGGGTCGATTCAATCAGACGGATCGCCTCCGCCTTGGTTACCGGCTGATTTAAAGTCAAACTTAGATTCGCCCCGCCACCAAGCAGACTGGCATCTTTGATCAAGGTGACTCCTTTTAATTTCTCATAGACGACAAGGAAATCCGAAACTGGATTATTCGGAAACTGGATCGTATCCGGCGAAATCATCTCAGACTCAGAAACCACCACTCCTTCCCCCGTTGCAGGCAACCCCGTCCCGCTGGGAGTAGGGGACAACTCTTGCGCCCAAGTTCTCTCGTTCTCCACACTCAGAAAAAACAGCAAGGCTAAAGCCAAAGCAAAACGAGCTCTCATTTTTTGCCCCCCGCTGGAATCGGAACTACCCGCCGCCGAATCACCATTCCAGGCGCTTGCCCACCAGCGCTGGCTGCTTTCGCTCCAGGATTGACCTGAGCCTGCCCCGGTAATGCAGGAATGGGCGGTTGGGCTTGCATCGCCACAGGAGCTTGTCCAGTGGGCGCACCACCCCCGCCCGTCACCTCGTATTTTAACGTCGCCATCTCCGTTCCCTTCTTAATTTTCGCCTGCAGCTTCGAGGGATCACCCAAAGGATCTTTCTTTAAATCCAGCAAGATCATCCCTTGAGCTGACGGGGAAGACTTCCTTCCAACCAAAATACGCTCGGGCTTTGTTTTATTAGCCACCATCACGTAATCCTCCCCCTCCAACCGAACATAGCCCCCCAAAACTAGCTCCTTGGCAAAATCCGCCTCCGCAGTAGCCGAGGCCAAGGTAAAGGGAGACTTCTTACCCAAAGCCGTATACCGCGATAATTCCAAAGCCTTAGGCAGACTCGAACGGGTTTCCGTGCGCGACTGAGCTTCTGCATTAGCGGCGGGTAAAGCTGGGGCCATCTCCCCAAATCCTATCCCCTCCATGAGATAAACGAGGAGAACTCCTCTCGCGATTGTGAAGAACTTGTTCACTCCTTGTTGACCCTAAAAAACTGTCCTACCTCAGCCTCACCCGTCATTTTCGGAGGCTCGGCGCTCAGCTTCAAATTGAGCATGGTCAATGCCACTCCACTCTCAGGTTGGTACAAATCGACAATCCACCGATTGAACTGCTCCAAACTCCCCGTCAGGCGCATCCGATTACTATAAATCGTGCAGCTGGCTCCAATGCGCGGGGCCTGCAGGTTCTGCTCCTCAATCTTTAATCCTGCCTTAGCAGCCGCGCTCTGAGACTTCTTCTGCAAAGCAGGGGCAGGATTGTCCGCAGGTACCGTCTTCAGATTTTTCTCCAACCACTCCGCCTTCTCCTCCCACTCGACTTTTTTCTCCATCCAACCCTTCGCTTCCTCTAGGTCATCCGTTTTCTGTAAAAGATTACGCCGATTAGCCTGATCGAAGCTCAGAAAGAGCTTCAACCCCAGAAGATGAATGCCGACAAAAACCGCCAAACCAAAAAAGAGCATCAACTTTTTTTCATGGCGCGACAACATTCGCATCGGAACCCCCTTCCTCTTCTTTGGCCACCTCAGCCCCAGCTGGAATTCCCTCCACCTGAAACCGAGCATTGCCGTTGGGTAAAAGTGTCGGCTGCGGATGACGCCACTGATACTCTGAAAGCATCGGCTCCTTCTTCAGCCACTCGAAATATTTTTCCGTCTGCTCAAGATCCTTCCCCTCCCCCTGGAGAAGAAGCCGCTTCGTATTGAAATCAAAAGTGGTCAAGCGCACTCCATCAATTTCCCCAGGATCTTTCTCAATCAAAGGTCGGGCAACCTCCCAAAGCAGTTCCAACGCGTTCATCTTCGGATTCACTAAAACTGCCGCCTCCTGCCAACTCTGAGAGGCTTCTCGTATTTTCCCCGCCTCGGGAGCAATCCCTGCCAACTCTCTTTCAACTTTCTGAAGTTGAATCAGGGGCACCGCAAAATATACCAGCGCCGCCAGAATCAGCACCACATAGACCGCCAGACCCGTTCGGATCGACCTTGTTTTTTTCGCCTGCTCGGTTTTCGCCAAACGGCGCTCCGTCAAAAGCGGGGGTTGCAAATCCCAAGGACCTGCAGGTAACCGCGGCGCAACCCTCGGCTCCGTCCGAACTGGGCACGGGAGAAGTGATAAAAACTCCCGCACTCCTGCCCCCGCCTCCCCCTCCTCCCGCAGAGCCAGCATGCTGAGATCAGGTAAAGTGCCCTCCGCTTCCAGTTGCGCCAGCAAAGCCCCAACCTCTGTCGCCGTTCCCGCCTGCAACTCACGCGCCAGCAAAGGTTGTGTATGTAACCATTTTCCACCCGAGTAAAAATCCACCACCCACCGGCCCAGCTCTTTTCGTAGAACCGCGGAAGATACTCCCCCAGGCGCAGGCAAAACTCGACCCGCGATCTCATGCCGCCCCGCTTGCTCCAAAAGCCAATTCTCCTCTAAGGGCCCCGCTAGAATCGCTGTCGCTTCTAATTGTCTCAGGCCTGGCTCGTCCTGACCCGCCACCGCCACTGGCTCCGTCCGAATCGACTCCATCCCCCATACCGCCGCCTCAGGATTGGCCCCGAGCATATTCCTAGCCTCCAAAGCAATTTTCGCTAAGTCTCTCGGCGCAATTCCCTCTTCAACCGATATCCAAAGGGGCACAGAAAGAAAGCAGCGGGAAGGAAGACAAACCACCGCTTGATCCGGTGCTCGCAGCTTCTGCGGATCCTCCGCAGGCCCCATACACTGCGCTTCCCCATCTGCCGTGCTCCACAACTCCCACCCCTCAGGCCCTGGAAAAACAAAGACAGGTCCAGAAAGGTTCTTCCCTTTGATCTTTTTCACTTTGAGAACTTTTTTCTTCATGGATTTGCATCCTCCTCAGACCAGCGAGCCTTCACCTGCGGAGGATTCGATGTACGGGAAATTAAAGCCACTACCTTTCTTTTAGCCTTACCAACAAACCCCGTCGAGGTTACCCGCCAAAGATCTTCCTCCGCCACCACCACCCGATCTGTCCACTTGTTGTAATTTGCGTCCAACAGAGGCAACCCCTGGGTCACCATATCATCCGCTGTCCCCAAGATCTGATCGGGACCAGGACGCTGGCGTATGAAATTCGTGGCTGCCCCAGCCCCCAATTCTAACCACGCCTCAATCAGATCCTGCTCGGCACTACGCAAAGACAGCTTTCCTGCCCCAAAAACCGTGAATTTGCTGAGCGCATCAACACCCTTACTTCCCTCCTTGGCCTCTTTCGCCATCTCCACCCACCCGACCACCTTCTCCAGCTCTTCGATTTTCTCGAATGGACCATTTCGCACCGAACTCTCCGTCCCGCTATTCGAACCCGTGCTCAGTCCATCCGGATCGACCCAGTCCAATAAAGCGTCAATTAAGGAAGAAGAGGTGGTTAAATTGACCTCCCAGGCTGCAAATAGATTTTGCAGAACCGACCTAGCTAAAGTTTTGTCCCCCAACAACAGGGCATTGATGTTGATCTTGGCCGCATCCTCCGACATATCCTTGGCCTCAATTTCAAAATGAACCTCCACGGGGGTCTTTCCTGTGTACCAACCCTCCTGCAATCTCCCACTCAGCTGCTTCGATGCGTCTGCCATATCTTCAGGACGTAGCTGGCTATGCAACGCCATCTGAACCCCTGACTCCGCCACCAACATCGCCCTTGCATTTTGCAATGCTGCTACCTCCTGCCCAATCTGCCTCTGTAAAATCGCCACTAACCCAAAAAGGGCAGTTGAGATCAGTCCCACCGCCCAAAGAACCACGATTAAGGCCACCCCAGAAGAGTGGGCACAATACTTTTTGCTCTTCATTCCTCTCATTCGGACGTTCTCACCTAATTGGTGGTCCCATTCGTGGTCCCATTGGTCGAAGCAGGGAAAGCCCGAAAAACCGGATCGATCGGCGGTTGCCCGCTCGGACTCATTCCCGCGGGTATCCAAAAGATCCCCGTGTTCGTTACAGATCTCTTACCCATCTTGCGGACTAGTACCATCTTGAGATAGGCAGGTTTGATCGTCTCCGCCCAAGTGGAGGAATCCATCTTAGCTTGATTTCTTGGATCTCCCGCAAACCAGCGCAAATCCTCCACCTCCCTCATCAACCGAAAGGTGTTCACCTCGGGCTTTTTCTGCGTCTCTGCCGTCGATTCGGTAAATAGTTCCTCCAGCACCAACTCCTTCCCATCCCCTGTCGACGCCTTCTTCAACTCAAGCCGCAAAACTCGTACTCCGCCAAATCTCTCAGGAAGAATTGCCACTGGAGAGTTGGTCAGGGAAAGAGTCTGACCCCCTCGCGCCTGCTCTAAACTCACCTGAGACTGTACTGGAAGATCCAAACAAAGTTGGCGCACCAAGGCAAAAAGCCCGCTTACTTCGCGACTTCGTAGGCTGGACTTTGCCGCCTCATCCGCAGCCATTACAGAAAATTGCACCAACTGAAAAATCACCCCAAAGATTAGAATGAGAATCGTCAAACCCAAGGTCACCTCAATCAAGGTGAAGCTAGCAGAAGCTGGAGATCTCGCTTTCATCGCGTCGGCCAAAGCAAAAAGGAGATTCCTTCAAGAACCTCTCCCTTTTTTGTCTCCGCTCGTATTTTCACCTGCCACCACCCACTGATCGCTCTGGCTCCCGCCCGTGGATCTGAGTTGGGTAACTCAATCGGAGGGAGCACTGGATTTACGCTTTGGGTTAAAAATAGAGACCCATCATTGCTGGCAGGGACAAAACGGTTTCCCGTGGCCTCCAGGTTATTCGTCGACGCCAAGATTTGCGCGGCCAACGACTCCACCGCCTGTCGTCGTCCTCCCGATCGCAAGAGCGCCAAGTTAATTCCTAGAACATCGTTCAGCGCCGCCGCAAAACCTATCGCCGCAAAGGCAAAGATGGCCACGGCTAGCATCACCTCAATTAAAGTAAATCCCCCCGCCTTTTTTTTCATCGCTTGGCCTGCTTTTCCGTAACACTCTCTCCCGTCAAGGCATTGAACGAAAACTGCGATTCGTTATCCCCATGCTTTAGTAAAACCTGAATTGGCTCGACCACTCCTCCACCCGTGAAAAGCCACTGATAATCTTCAGGTGTTTTCCACCCCCGTTGCCCCAAAGAAAGGGCCAGCGGCGTCACAATCATCATTTCCACCTCATCGGGAAACCGTTCCCCACCTACCCCTCGACCTCCCAGCATCACTCTCTGGGCAACGCCCGTTTCCAAAGCCTTCTCTCTTGCCGCCCCCGCCTGCTCTTCCAGCAGACTCCGGGACTTCGCTAAATCCTTATCTCCTCCTGTGCTTGAAAGAAAAACCGCCGCCCCCCCCATGAAAATTACCCCAATACCAACCGCCAACATAATTTCTAAAAGGGTGAACCCATCCTGCCCCGCCATCTTCGGTCGCCAGCTCATCCGGCCTCCCTCCCCTGCCCTTACTTCGAACTAATGTCGTCGCCCTTGCCCCCTTCATCCTTACGATCTGCACCCGTCGAATACACGCGAAACCCCTTGGCTGAGGAAGAGTCCACCTTGTATTGGTAAGACTGACCCCACGGATCTTTCGGTTCTTCTTCGAATCCCTTTCCCGTACCCACCAACGCTTTCAGTCCCGTCGATTGCGACAGAGGAACTCCCCCACTCTTCATTTCATACATCCGCACTTGGGTGATAATCGCCTGCAAGTCACCCCGCGCCCTCTGCTCCTTCGCAAATTCCAGGTTTCCCGTCAGCATATATATCGCCGAGCCCATCAGGACGGTGATAATTCCCACCACCAGCATAATTTCAATTAAGGTGAACCCCGCCGTTGTTTTAAGATAAGGTCGCTTTTTCATTCGGTACGTAATCCTACGACTCCACTGCCAGATGACAATCCTGTCCGTAGCTTCGGACCCGTTGATCCTCCACCCACTGTCCACCCGCCCCGCGCAGGACTAGGCAGAGAAACCGCCGCAGGAGTCGCAGAAACCGTACGCGGCACGTTCGGTGCAGGTGGTTGCGTAACGGCAAACACCACCTGCAACCGCAAATTCCGTACCGTCATCTGCGAACCCGACTCCCGCCAATCCACCTGATTCTCTCCCGACCGCAGAACTCCCACAGGCACATAAACCACCACCTTGCGCCAGCCCCCATACCCAACCTCCCTGCTCTTCAGATTTTCTCGATACCCAGGATCATCCAACCCAGGCACCTCAACCGCCAACCCGCCCATCGCTTGCCCATTCACCCATATCGAAGGCTCTTGCCCTAGACCCAAGCCTGCCACCTGCGCTTCAATTCTTCCGTACGCTGGTTTCCCCGCAATCGGCGCAACGAAACGGACAGGATTTTGGTTGTCAATCTTGACTGGTCCCGCATCCAGTATCGCATCCATCACCGAGCCTTTCTCCTCATCCACAGGCAGATGCCTACCCGCACCCTGCAACTCCCCTGCCGGAAAGACTTTCCCCGCGGGCGTCAAATATAACCCTGAAGGAGCCGTCCAACCCGCCGCTAACACCAAAGGTTCGACCCACGTCAAATCAACCCGCTCCAAAATAGGATCGCTTCCCGTGGATTCGATAGTCAACTGCCCAGGCCCACCCAAACTTTCCCGTTCGATTAAAAGAGTCCGCTGATGCAAGGAGGCCGCACGCTCGAATAAATTACTGCATAACGTCACCGCCCTCCCTGGGCCCTGCCAAATCACCCGGGCAAAACCATCCGCGGGCTCTCGAAAGACCAAGGTAAGCGCCAATTTTGCTTCTCCCACCGGTGGTCGGATCTGCGCCCGCCAAGTAAACATGTTAAATCCCGGCTGCGCTAAGACCGGCCCAAACCAAGAAGGAAATGGCTCGCCCGTTTTCCTCGCATCCCAACTGGCAGGAGGAATCGAGTGGCCCGGAGGCGCTTCTGCTGTCCCTAGGGATCCCGCCCAGAGCAGACAGAAAAGCCACCCTGCTCGGGCAAGATTATGTTTCCGTTTCTTCACGCCTCCCATCTTGGCAGGAAGACGGACACCTTCGCGGGCAACTCACCAGCTTGCTCACCCCCCCCGTCAACAACCCACGAACCAGCAAGAATAAGTTATTAGAGACCTTTTCGCATTCCCGACATCGCCCCGAAGATACTTGTGATAATCGAATACACCACCACACCCACCACCAGAGCAATCACCACGATGATCACCGGCTGAATCAAGGCCGTGATCCGCTGAATCTTACGATCCATCTCCTTTTCGAACCGCGCCCCCGCCTTGTCCAACGCCTTTGACAAGTCCCCTGTTTGCTCTCCCACCGCTACCAAATCCAAAAACATATCGGAGAAGCCTCCCACCTGACGCAAGGCCCGACTCAAGGAATACCCCTCCGAGATCTGCCCTGCCGCTTTCTCCAGCCGGAGTCGATAAAACGAATTCGGAGTAGCCTGCGTCACCAACTGCATCGCCTGCAACAAGGTTACCCCATTGATCAACAAATTAGCCAAAGTCTGACTAAACTGGGCATAAAAGGCCGCCTCCAAAACCGCCCCCGCCACCGGAATACTCATCCGCGCCTGATCCCACCAAATCCGACCCAATGGCTTTTGAATCCACTGCCAAAATCCTAGCCCCCCCAACGCCAGACTCGCCGCCAACAGCCAACCATAGTGCACCAAAAAATAACTCGTTCCCAATAATAGCTTCGTAACCAGCGGGGTCGTCTCGGGAGATTTGCTAAACAGACTCTCCAACTGGGGCACCAGCACAACCACGAAAAGCACCATCAGCAAAATACCCGCCCCACTGACAAACATCGGATAGATCAAAGCTTGAATCACCCGTCCTTTCAGATCGCTCAGCTTTTTCAGATAAAGTACCTGTCTTTTTAAGATCGAGCCCAAGGCACCGCTCACCTCTCCCGCCGCCACTAAGTTGCAGTACAGATCAGAAAAACTCGCCGAGGCCGACTTCAGCGCACGCGAAAGACTGGTCCCCTCTCGCACTTGGTTCCGCAAACTCTGGGCTACCGCTTTCAAGGCAGACGCCTCCGATCTCTGCTCCATCATCTTCAGCGCCCCCTCCAACTGCAGACCCGCGTCTAACAAATCTCCCAACTCCTCCGTAAAAGAGATAATCTGACTCTCCGTCATTAACTGCTCCCCTGCCCCGCTCTGCCCTGCCCCCTTCGCCGTCCCCGTCTCGATCAACCCTTCCTGCTGCAGACGCAAAGGACGCAACTTAAGCTTACTTAAACTCGCTAAAGCCTCCTGCCGAGTATTTGCCTCAAGCTTCCCCGCCGTCCGTGCTCCCCCTGCCGCCAAAGCCTCATAGGTAAACGTAAGCATCTCAAGCCCCAGGATTCCGATTCGCTTCCACCACCGTCACCCGCACCACCTCCTCAATTGTCGTCGTCCCCTCTGCTACCTTGTCCCAACCGTCATCCCGCAAATTTCGCATTCCTTGCGACTTCGCCATTTCCTTCAGCGCCGCATTCGTCGCCTTCGCCGTGATCATTTCTTGAAGTTGAGGCGTAACTAAACAGATTTCAAAGATCGCGCGCCGACCTTGATACCCTGTCTGGCGACACCGGTCGCAACCCACCGCCCGATACGCCGTCGCTGCTTTCTCCAAAGGAATCTTAATGTCCTTCAAATAGGCTTCCGAATACTGACCCGGCTCACAACACCAAGGACACAGCACTCGGACCAATCGTTGCGCCACGAAAGCCCGCACCGAAGACCCCACCAAGAATGGTTCAATCCCCATATCGACCAACCGAGTGATTCCCCCGATCGCATCATTGGTGTGCAAAGTCGAGAAAACCAAATGCCCAGTCAACGCCGCTCGAATTGCGATTTCGGTTGTTTCCACATCCCGCATCTCACCCACCATCACCACGTTCGGATCTCCCCGCAAAATACTCCGCAGGCCTGCCGCAAAGGTCAGATTGATCTCTGGCTTCACCGCGATCTGCACCACCCCAGGAATCTTATTTTCAACAGGATCCTCAATCGTCACGATTCGTCGATCCTTTGTATTCAGCGATGCCAGAAAAGTGTAGAGAGTTGTCGACTTGCCTGATCCCGTGGGACCGGTAATCAGAACAATCCCATTGGGTAAAGCCAGCAGTCCCCGCACCATCTCCGAGTGAGCCGCCCCCAGTCCCATCTGTTCGAAATCAAATCTCTGCTGGCCCAATAGACGAAGACTGATCGACTCCCCCGTCACCGAAGGAATCGTCGCGATACGCACATCGATCGGTCGCCCCTCAAACTCCAGATTGATTCGCCCGTCTTGCGGCAACCGCCGCTCCGCAATATCCAGATGAGCCATAATTTTGATACGGGAAATGAGCGAAGCCTGAAACAACTTGATTCGTGGTGGAACCGGAATATTCCGCAGCACCCCGTCGATTCGGTAGCGAATCTGCAAATCATCCTCCAAAGGCTCGATATGAATATCCGTCGCCCGCTCCTGCAGCGCCTCACGGATAACTTGATTCACGAATTTAATCACCGATGCCTCCGAATCATTCTCATCCAGTACGGTCGTTTCCTGTTCGAGATCATTGGCCGAGGCAAACTCCCCGCCTCCTTCAAGAATCTCATCAAAGGTCTCCGCACCCACTCCATATCCTCCCCGCAATCCATCCAAAACCGCCCGTCGAGGCGCCAGCATCCATTTACACTCCCCCGTCCAAAACCCAGCCAAAGCCTGCCGTGCCAAATGGTCGAAGGGATCAAAACAGAGAACGGGAAGTGGATCCCCCTCCGCGGGAGTGACCGGAAGTAAACGATGCCGCAACGCAATCTTCGCCGGAAACTTATCCCGCAAAGGGGCAGGAATCGGTGGAATTTCCCCTTGCCACACCGGAAGACCAAGGGACTCGCCCAACTTCTGCGCAAAGACTTTCTCGTCCACCTGACCCGTTTCCAAAAGCGCATTGACCATCGAACGCTGTTCCACCGCCGCCTCTGCCATGGCCTTGGTACAGGTCGGCATATCCTTAGCCCCTGCTTGTTTAGCTAAATCCAGTAAGGCGGCAGTTAAGCTCACAAGGCCAGTACCTTTCCCAGTCGATCGGGATTCAAGCCTAAGAGATCTTTCCGCACAAAAAGTCCGTCATCACGAATCAGTTTTCCATCAAAATAAATCTGGCCACCTCCATGCGCCCGATCCTGCAAATTAACCAAATCCCAATGAATCTGCGACCGATTCCCGTTGTCAGCGACCTCGTAAGCTTGCCCTGGCGTAAAATGAAACGAGCCCGCGATCTTCTCATCAAAAAGAATGTCGCGAATGGGATTCCGTAGAAAAGGATTTAACCCCAAGGAGAACTCCCCAATGTAACGAGCTCCCTGATCACTGGAGAAGATTTCTTCCAGTTGCCGGCTTTTATCCCCCGCACGGGCCCGCACAATCTGCCCGCGGGAAAACTCCAACCTGATCTTCTCAAAGGGAATTCCCCGATAGACCGCAGGAGCTGAAAAGGTGACCTCTCCCTCGACACTATCCTTGATCGGCGCCGTAAACACCTCTCCATCGGGCAGGTTTCTCTCCCCCACACAGGGGATGACTCCGATCCCTCGGATGGAGAAACGTAAATCAGTTCCCGGCCCAGTAATATGCACCTTGTCCGTTCGCTTCATTAGAGCCACCAGTGGCTTCACCGCTTGCGACATCTTCCGATAGTCTAAATTACAAACACGAAAGAAAAGATCCGTAAACGCTTCTGTGCTCATCCCTGCCCCTTGCGCCATCGCAGGGGTCGGCCAGCGTAGTACCACCCATCGAGTATGATTCACCCGCCGATCCGATATCGGCCGCAAAATTTTTCCCGCGAGCTGCTGTTTCTTCGCAGGAATATCGCTACCTTCAAAACTATTTTGCGCACCTCGCAAAGCAATATAGGCCTGCATCCCCTTCATTTTCGCTAGATCATGCTTGCACGTAAATTGCAGACCCGCTTGCGTCGCTCCGCGAGCCATCTCGCGAGAAATCGCTCCGTGATGAAGATGGAGGAAAGGCTCCGCTCCCCTCGCCCGCACCGCTCGAATCAGTAATAAAAGAAACTCATCAGGAATCTCTGCCGCATCAATCCAGATTCGGTCTCCTTTGCGTAGGGCGGTGGAATACCCCGTCAGCACATCCGCCAAACGAGCATAGCGGGACTCTTTCATCGGAGTCTTCCCCCACCGAAGACATCCGCGTACCTTAGAAGTCGATGAACGCTCATAGGCCTAAGTTTCAACGACCCGCCTGTTTTGGCAAGCTAGCCACCGCCCTACTTTGCCTCCCTCTCTTAACTCTTGGGGTAGAACCCTCTCCCACTCTCCTTATCGGAAAAGCCACCATTCAGCTCAAAAATAGCTCCACCACCCAAAATCTCAGTGGAATGGATCTTGTCCTCGCCCCCCTTTCCCTCATCCCCGAAGTGCGCCGCCTGCGCATGGAAACCTGGCGCACCGAGGGTCTCGCCATTCAACGAACTCCATCAGGAGAAGAACAACCCGTAGGAATTCGAATTGATTTTGCCGATGGCTACAAGAATTTGGACCTCAAATCCATGAGCCAAGCCGCCGCTAATGTCGCCACTACCAGAATCCGCACCGCGACTAACGGCACCTTCACTTTTTCTAATGCATCCCCAGGCAAACAAACCCTCTACGGCCAGTACAAAAGCCGCTACGCCGTGGCCTACTGGTTGCTCGAGGTTGACCTCCTCCCCGGTCGCACCACCGAGATCATCCTTTCCGAAACCAACGCCGCCGAGGTCTTTAATCGCATCATCAAACCTGCCCCGTCCCACTAACCTCTGCCGCGGCAGACTTCAGCACTTCTTAAACAGAACCCATCGCTTGCCAAAGCTTCCAGTAAGCCCCTTTTCGGCTGAGCAAATCCTCACCCTTGCCTTCTTCCACCAAATGCCCCTTTTCCAAGACTAGTATGCGATCCGCCCGATGCGCCGCATGTAAACGATGGGTCACGAGTAAAGTGGTCGGTCGAGTCATTAGGTGAGACAAAACATTCAAAAGCTCTTTTTCAGTCGTTGGATCTAAGGCGCTGGTTGGTTCATCGAGCAGAAGAATCGGCGCATCCCGCAAAAACGCCCGAGCAATTCCAATTCTCTGCCTCTGTCCTCCACTCAACATCACCCCCCGCTCCCCTACCTGCGTCTGGTACCCTTGAGGTAGAGCGCGGATAAATTCGTCCGCCTGTGCCTCCGTTGCCGCTTTCTCTATTTCCCGAAAAGAAGCGTTCGGCCGCCCATAAGCAATATTTTCACGTACGGTTCCGTTCAGTAAAACGGTTTCTTGCAACACCAACGCCTGACGGGCCCGGAGCTCTTTCTTGGCTACTGTCCGCAAATCAATCCCATGAAAATGAATCGTTCCAGCAGTCGGGTCATAAAAACGGGGTAAAAGAGAAAGTAGCGTAGTTTTGCCCGCTCCCGTTCCTCCCACCACTGCCACCGACTCCCCGGGTTGAATCGTGAAGCTAAGATCGTGCAGGACCTCATCTCCACGAGGATAGCGGAATCCGACTTTGCGGAACTCGATATTCCCTGAAGCCATCGTCAGACGGGCCGGCTTGACCGGGTCTGGCACCTCATCCGCCGTATCCAAGACTTCAAAAACCCGCTGGGCCGCTGCCGCCGCTCCCTCCATCGACCATGCGGTGTAACTCAACTGCTCCAACGGAGAGTAGAGCATCGCCAAATAGGCCAAAAACACGAGAAGGTCACCTAAAGTCAATTTTCCTGCCGCCACCTCGCCTGCCCCTGCCCAAAGCAGAAACGCCGTGCCGACGGCAAGTAAAGTCCCCACCACCATAGTGCTCGCCACATTTGTCATCGAAAGTCGTAGATTTGCCTCCAGAGACTGCCGACACTCTCGCCGAAAAAGATCCACCTCATGAGACTCACGACCAAAAGCATGGACCACTCGAATACTGGATAACCCCTCACTCGCCCGAGCGAGAACATCACTTTCCTGCGCCTGCAAGGTGGTTGTCTCCTGCCGAATCCGACCCGCATAGCGGGAGATCGCCAACAACAAAAAGGGCACAACCCCCAAAGAGAGCAGAGCAAGTCGCGGACTCATTTGGAGCATCACCACAAATGTTCCTACCAAAGTGAGAACCGACCCAAGAATCGTCGCAAAACCACGATTGAAATAGGTTTGAATCGCCTGAGCATCGTAGGCCACGCGGAAGCTGGAATCCGAACTGCGACGCACATCATGAAAACGAAGAGGCAACGACTGCAAATAAGCATACAATTCCGTTCTCACTCGGAGCAAGGCCTGGAGTCCAACTCCAATTAAGGCATAGGTCTGAGCTAAGTTCACCGCGCCCCACAGCAAGTGAATCCCTACCAAGGCCGCACAGGCCAATGCCAAGGAAGAAGAAAAAGACCAAACCCCCGAAAGAAAGGGCACCGCAATTCCGCCCCCCGGCGCCTGAAGTACTTCATCTACGACAAACTTTAGTGGCCACGGCTTGAGAAGATTGAGCCCAGTTGCGGCCACCAGCAGCACTAAAGCTAGAAGAATACGCCCCAAGAACGGCTGATAATAACTCAAGATGCGACGCATCATTTTCATGGATTAGGATTTTTTTCTGTCAGGGGTAAAAGTTGGGCCCGCCTTGCCGCTGCCCGCACCAAATCCCCCACCCTGCGACGAAGTTGCCAGCCCGTCCACAACCAGCCCATTCCCGCCAAAGCCAAGATTCCTAGAAAAGCAGGCAAGGCCGCACGATACGAAAGGCCGACCAGGACATCCGCCGTAATCGCGGTTAGGGCAAAGAGGCCGCTAAAGGTACTCGGCACAATTCCCTGATGTACTCGAGTGAGACGGCGACCATGGGGGTAAATTTCTGTCAACGTTCGTAGACGAATATGCCACCACCGATTGGCAAAGATTTGTATATCCCATGGATTCCACCCTGTGTCCTGCGCATAGCGCCAGCCCTCCTCTTCTAGGATTTTCTCCACCTCCTCCAGTAAGGTGATCCGCTCTTTGCCTTGGTCACTCCAAAAGGCCAACTCACGAGAACGCCAGAGCGGTATTCGCGGACCCACTCCCTTTTCTGGGGCCTGCACAACCGAGTCCGGTGTCCGCTTGCCCTTCAGCCAAGTAAAGTAACGGGCCCAATCTCGAACCAAGGGTTGGATTAAAGCGAGGTAGAAGACTGTCAGCCGTGCCCGAATAGTGTCATGTCTTGGCTCCACCCGAGCTACCACCATGAAGGAAATCGCAGGGAGCAACGTAGCCGCCAGCATCAGCAGAGGGAGGATTCGCAAAGGTTCAATCTGGATCGAAACCAAGAAAATAAACAAGGTCAACGCGTTCCACTCCAGCCCACTGACTAACTGAGCCCAAGGAGAAGCAGGTTTTGGATAAAGACACTGAAAGAAACCCATCCCAAAAACCCCGTGATAAATAATTGGCCGATGAAAGATCCGCTCGAATCTCGGCAATCCATAGATCACCCCCTTCCACCGCGCCGATCCTTGAGGGTCGAAATACTGCATGTGCTTGAATCGCAACATTGCCTCCGCTTCTCCATAACCTTTTTGTTGGCGAAAATAAGCCTGCATCGTGAAACGTCGGTGATGCCAAACCAGTGCACTCGGACTAAAACCAATCCGATGCCCCGCCTGCATTAGGCGCCAGCACACGTCCACATCATCTCCCGCTGTGCGAAACTCCGCATCGAATCCACCGATCTCCGCCAAAACCGTCCGCCAATACGCCATATTACAACCAGGAATATGTTCTGCCTCCGTATCACTCAGCAAAACATGGGTCGGCGCTCCGGGACAAGCCGCCACCGCCGCACCCACCGGACCTTTCGCGGGAGGATGAAGATTCGGCCCGCCCACCGCTGCATAAGAATCTTTTAAAAGACTAGAAACTAGGAAATAGAGCCAATCCACATCCGCCATACAATCTGAATCTGTGTAGGCGATAATCTCCCCGCTGGCCGCCTGCCAACCCACATTCCTCGCCACCGACAATCCCCGATTCGGTTGAACAATATTCTTAACCAAAGGAAAATCCGCCACGATCGATTGCGTTGAGTCCTTAGATCCATCATCCACCAAGATCACCTCATAGTCCGGATAGTGCAGTTTCTCTAACGACTCCAGGCAACCCCGGAGCGTCGCCGCCCCATTATAACTGCAAACGACCACGGAAACTTTCGGTAGACGGCTTAGCGGAAATTTTTCTACCAACCGATCCTGCGAACCCATCGTCAGCGGGGAGAGAGCACGATAGGCCAGTTTCGGTTGCCGATCCCGCCGAACCAGGCCAAAGGCCCAGTCTTCCACATCAATCCCATCGGTAAACCACTCGTCCGTCCAAGAGAAGAGGATCGTGCCCGCCAACCCACCTCGAAATACTTCGTCCCAGTGGTTCCCTAAAAGAGTGGCCTGCTCTTCTTCACTATGACGAATCGTATCCATGCCAAACTCGCCCAAAACCAGTGGCCTATCCTCCGCTAAGTTTTGCAATCGAGATAAATAGGCCCGTAGATCGGAACCACGATGGAGATACACATTGTAGGAAAGAAAATCGGTTTCTTTGGGCAGAAGATACTCCGTCGGAGGAAAATTGGCATAGGCCGCCAGCGCCTCCGAATCTTCATCTTTCACAATCCGCGCCAATGAATCCAGAAAACCCTCCACCCGCTGAGGCCCATACCAACGAACAAGATCAGGCGGAATCTCGTTATCCACGTAGTACCCTAGAATCGCTGGGTGCCCAGAAGCGCCTTTGGCCGCGCGCCGGACCGAAGCACGAATTTCCTTACGCACTGCCCCGTCATCCAAGAAAAGAACCCGCCGTTGCCAAGGCACTGTCACCATCACCCGCAGTCCATGTTCAGCGACTAAGTCCAAAAACCACTTCGGCGGCGGGTGATACACTCGCAAGGTGTTAAAGCCAGCCGCTGCCACTAAGCGGAAATCCCTCGAAACTTTCTCAGGCGTCCCCAGATGGTCGTCCCCTTCCCGGAACGGACCATAGGTAACCCCTTGAATGAAGAACTTATTTTCCCCCGCAAAAAGAAACTTACCCCGTACACAAACTCGCGGGCCACTCAGCCCCACGATCCGATTTCTTGTCTCCTCCTCGGGCTTCACCGTCCACGACGGGAAAAGGGGCACCGGATTCGAACTCACTTCCGCAACTGCCCTCGTCCAGTGACAATGTATTTATAGGAGGTTAACTCCTCCAGCCCCATCGGCCCTCGGGCATGAATTTTACCTGTGCTAATTCCAATCTCCGCTCCAAAGCCAAACTCTGCCCCATCCGTAAAGCGGGTAGAGGCATTCCAGTAAACCGCGGCAGAATCCACTCCCTGCAAAAACTGCTCCGCCGCCTCTCCGTCTTCCGTGACAATCGCGTCCGAGTGATGGCTCCCGTATTTCTCTAAATGCTCTAGCGCTCCCTCCACTCCATCCACCACCCGAATGGCCATGGTCAAATTGAGATACTCCGTCTTCCAGCTTTCAGGCACGACTAACTGTTCCCCCGCTGCCTTCGACGCCGCCTCATCTCCGAAAAGCTTCACCCCTTGGGCTCGAAGTGCCTTGACTAATCGGGGCAGAATTTTCTCTGCCCCCTGCCGATCAACCAAAAGCGTTTCTGCCGCATTGCAAGTCGCTGGCCGCTGACACTTGGCATTGATCGTAATCGCTTCCGCCATGGCAGGATCCGCTGCACCGTGGACAAAAATATGACAAACCCCATCCGCATGCTGAATCACCGGAACTCGGGCATGTTCCAGCACCGTCTGGATAAGTCCCACTCCTCCTCGCGGAATAAGCAGATCCAGCACTCCCTCCAATCGACACATCTCAGGAATACTCTCCCTCCCCTCATTTTCCACTAAAGTCACAATCTCTGGCGGTAGCCCCTGCTTCACCGCCGCCTCACTCAAGGCACTAGCTAAAGCACGATTGCTTGCCTTTGCTTCCCGCCCGCCGCGAAGCAAAGTTGCGTTGCCCGTTTTCAGGCAGAGAACTGCGCTGTCCACCGTCACATTCGGCCGTGACTCATAAATAATTCCAATCAGCCCTAGCGGGACTCGAACCTTAGAAATCTCCAATCCATTCGGTTGCTTCCATTTTCGGAGGACTTCTCCCACCGGATCAGACAAGGCCGCCACCTTTCTTACCCCTTCGACCATTTCTGTAAATCGTTTCGGATTCAACTCCAGCCGATCCAGCAAAGCCCCAGATAGACCCGTCTCTTTCGCGGTCTGCAAATCTACCTGGTTGGCTTGGAGAATCTCTTTCTCTCGTACCTCTAACTGTTCTGCCATCGCGAGCAGAAGGGCATTCTTTTTTTTCGTAGAAAGACGGGCCAAGGAACGAGATGCAACTTTCGCGCGGTCGGCAAGATCCGCCACCGTGCTCATTTAGCTACCCAAGTTCCCGGAGGCACCCGCAGAACACTTTTCCGAATAACATCAGTCTCACGCCCATCCGCAATCACCACGGGAATGCCTCGGCTCATCGCTAGTCTCGCTGCCTCGAGTTTCGAGAGCATTCCCCCCACGGAACCCACACTCCCTGCCCCACCCGCACAGGC
>CAMCDO010000008.1 GCA_945873585.1 Verrucomicrobia subdivision 6 bacterium
TTTACGACGGCACCACCTTTCACCGCGTCATCCCAGGATTCATGATCCAAGGTGGCGATCCCAAAAGTAAAAACGCCGACGATCGTGGCTCCCACGGCACTGGCGGCCCTGGTTACACCATCCCCGCGGAAATCGGCAATAAGCACAAGCGGGGCACCGTCTCCGCCGCCCGACTCGGCGATGAAGGCAACCCCAAACGTGATTCCAGCGGCAGTCAGTTCTTTATCTGCGTCACCGAAACCGCCTTCCTCGACGGTCAGTACTCCGCCTTTGGTGAGGTCATCGAAGGGATGGACGTAGCCGATAAGATCGTCGCCAAACCGCGGGACCCAAGAGACAACCCTAAAGCCCCCGTCACCATCCAGGCCAAACTCGGTCGCCCGAAAAACTAACCCTTTCGGACAACAAAAAACCCAGCCCCGAATTTATCGAGGCTGGGTTTTTGTTTTTCGAAAAGTTACTTCTTATCGGAGGGAGTGACGTTGTTGGTGCTTTTCTTTTTTGCACCACTATCGCTGTCTCCACAGCAGCCTTCACCGGCCATAGTCGCGGACGCCAGACCAACTACCAACCCCAACACAGTAAGACGAATCGTTGATTTAATCATAATTGAAAGTTAGGAAGCATTCGCCGTGAACGCAAGTCAGCTCGCATTTATCTTTTTTAAAACATTGCCCAACAATGAGATCCCTGTGTCCTGACTCTTCTCGGGATGGAACTGGAAGCCCGCCACGCGACCTTTTCGCACTCCGCTCGGAAACCAACCCCCATATTCGGTTTCACAAATCAGCCAATCAGCCGAGGCAGATTCAGGACGGTACGAGTGCACATGATAGAAAAACCTATCTCCACCTTTAAACAAATCTTCCGACCCACTCTTCGGTTTTACCTCACTCCATCCGATCAGCGGGATCTTGATGCCCTTTCCAGAAAACTTCACCACCCGCCCTGGTAAAATACCTAGCCCCTTCACCCCAGGGGCCTCCTCTCCCTCTTCCCACAATAGCTGAAACCCCAAACAGATACCCAGAAACGGCTGATCCGCTTTAACCCACTCCCGCAGCGGATCCCATAATTTTCTCTGCTTCAATCCCTCTACCGCATCCCCGAAAGACCCCACCCCTGGCAACACCACCGTCTCCACCCCCTGCAACTCCTCACCGCTCTCCACCCGCTTCACCTCAGCCCCAGCCTCCTCCAAAGCCCGCTCTACGCTTCGCATATTCCCCCGGCCATAATCGATCATCGCGACTTTCATCCAGATCTCATCCTACCGAACCCACCCCCACCCTGTGAGGTTTTTTTTAACTGCAACCAACCCCACTCCCTTAACCAAATCGTAATTCCCCAAGCCCAGCAATCACCTCCACCCCACATCGCACCAACCGATCCCGACTATTATGCCCACAGGGAATCAAAATACAGGCTACCCCCATCGCCTTCGCAACTTCCGCATCGTGGGTCGTATCCCCAATCAACACCGTCTCCTCAGGCGCCACATGCAGCTTCTCCAGCATCCGCAATCCCTGAACCACTTTGCCCTCTGCATAGTGATCCTCACTTCCCGCCACACTCAGAAAATGTTCACGCACCCCAAAGTGGACTAGAAATCCCTCCAATGCCTGGTGGGAATACGCCGAGAGCACCGCCTGAGAAACCCCCGTTGCCGCAACTTGGCGAAGAACGTCCGATGCCCCAATTTGTAGACGACACTCTTTTTTCCTTTTCTCGTATTTCACAATAAATTCAGTCCCCGCTTCTTCAAAGGTCTCCTTCTCCCACGAGAAACCCACCCTCCGATAGTAACTCTCTACGGGAAAATCAAAGACCGCTTCGTAACGCTCCCCACTCATCGTCGCAAGGCCCCTTTGCTCGAGCTGGTCATTCATGATCTCCCGACATAACCAGGCATCATCCAACAAAGTCCCATTCCAATCCCAGATCACATGGCGATATTTCTTCAAATTCATCCTAGAAGGATAAACCCAACTTACCCCCTGCTTCACCCTCTTTCTAGTTTCACTACACCTTCTCCAATCGTTAAGGTAGACCTGATGGCTCTAGACGCTTTACTCGCCCGCCCCGCCTACCCCCCCGGCTTCCGCGGAAGACGAAATCTTAACTGGATCTCCATCGGTTGCCTCTACGCCGCTTACTACATGTGCCGCTACAATTTCCGTTTCGCGGCTCCAGGAATGATCGCCGAGTTTCACTTCACTACCTCTCAGATCACCGACATGCTCGCCATCTGGTCCCTAGCCTATGGCACGGGCCAACTGATCAATGGACTCCTCACCGACCGCATCGGCGGCCGCAAATCCCTACTGATCGGCGCCGTCGGCACCATTGCCATCAATCTTCTCTTTGGCTTCGGTTCCCTCGCTGGAACCTTCACCACCTTTTCTATGATCTGGCTCCTCAACGGCTACCTCCAATCCTTCGGCTGCCCCGGCATGGTCAAAATCAACGCCGCTTGGTTCGCCCGCCAAGAACGCGGAACTTTTTCTGGAATCTTTGGCCTCATGATTCAGCTTGGCCAAGTCGCCATCAGCTTTCTCGCTCCCCTCATTCTCGCTGGATTCAGTTTCTTCGCCCTGACCGTTCCCGCAGGAGAATGGCGCTGGCTCTTTCGTATCCCTCCCCTCTTCACCGCCGCCGCCGCTCTTTTCATGTTCTTCGCCGCTCGCGAAACCCCTGAAGAAGCCGGCTATCCAGGCGCCATCAAGGACGAACTCGATAACTCTGATGGTGTCACCGTTTCTCTTCTCGAATCGTTCCGCACCATCTTTACCCACCCCCTCGTCTGGTTCTATGCCGCCGCCTACGCCTGCACCGGAGCCGTTCGCTCCAGTTCCGATCAAATCGCCATCCTCTATTTTCAGGATCAGATGGGTTTTGATATGAAAACCAATATTCCCGCCGCCGCTCGCCGCACTCTGGAACTCATGCCCCTCGCCGCTGTCGTAGGGTCTTTCCTCTCGGGCTGGATTTCCGACAAGGTTTTCAAAGGGCACCGCTCCCCCGTCGCCATGGCCCTATACCTCGTCGAGGCTATCGTCATCGCCGTGGCCGCAGTCATTCTCTTCTACGGCCAAGTCGGCCCCACCGCCTCTGGTATTATTCTCGGCTGCACGATTCTGATCCTCATCTCTCTCACCGCCAATTCCACCCATTCCATCGTCGGTTCCGCCGCCCCCATGGACATCGGCGGAAAAAAAATGGCCGGCTTCGCCGCCGGAGTGATCGACTCTTT
Organism: Verrucomicrobia subdivision 6 bacterium; assembly: GCA_945873585.1. Taxonomy (GTDB): domain Bacteria; phylum Verrucomicrobiota; class Verrucomicrobiia; order Methylacidiphilales; family Verrucolacustridaceae; genus Verrucolacustris. The sequence continues at coordinate 3,254 of CAMCDO010000008.1, forward strand.
TCAATACTACGGTGCCGCCCTCTCCCTCGCACTCACCGGTCGAGTCCTCGAGATCACCAAAGCCCAGTACGGCTACACCTTCTGGTTCGTCATTATGTCCGCCTTCGGCATCTTCGGTGCTCTCGCCATGAACCACGTCCGCCGACTACAGAATTTCCACCGCGACCATCCCCAAGGCGATCCCCGCATCAAAAACTGCTAAAAAATTCGCCCACTGACCCGATTTCATTTCTTCTCTATCGACTTCCCCGTCATACACGTCAGCACCACCAACCCCACCCCCAAACTGATCGCTGCGTCCGCCACATTGAACGCTGGCCAACTCCACCTCCCGTAATGAAAATCTAAAAAGTCTAAAACATATCCCAACCGGGCCCGGTCGATTAGATTCCCAATCGCCCCACCTGCAACCAATCCCGCCACCCCTTGAATCCATCGCTTCTGCCAATTCCAACTTCGGGCAATCCAAGCGGCCAGTACTAGAATTCCGCACGCGACCAGACCCGTCACGGCGTTGTTTCCCTGCCCGAACCCAAATGCCACTCCCGTATTATGAACCCGCGTCAGGGAGAATAGCCCTGGTAAAACTGGAATCTCCAACCCCAACTTCATCGTTCCCTCAACCCACAGCTTGGTGACCTGATCGAATCCTAGCAACCCGCCTGCCACGGGAAGAAACCAACCCCCACCCCACTTCCCATCCCTCAACTTCCAATCCCCGCCACCACCTCCGCACAGCGACCGCAGAGCGTACTATGCGCCTCCTTTTGCCCAACCGATTCCTCGTATTTCCAGCACCGCTCACACTTCTTTCCCTCAGCAGGAAATACCGCCACCTCTACCTCACTACCCCCCGCCACGATCTCCACCCCACTGACCAAACACGCCTCCGCCAGTAAACCCGCCTCTTGCACCCCCACTCCTCCACCCCGAACCTGCACCCTCGCCTCCAAACTCTTTCCCATCTTCTTTAATTTTCTCTGCTCCTCCAATGCCTCATTGATCTTACTCCTCACCAGCAAAAGCTTCTCCCATCTTCCCTCCTCCTCCTGCGTCCAGTTCGGAGGCCAAATCACTTCAGGAAACTTTTCCAAATGTACCGAACTCCCACTCGAACCTGGCCGACTCTGCCACGCTTCCTCCGCTGTAAATACGAGAACGGGTGCCACCAACTTCACCAACGCCTCCAACACCTCCGCCATCGTAGTCTGAGCCGACCGCCTCTTCCGATCATTCTCTCCATCGCAATAAATTCTGTCCTTACACGCATCCACATAAAACGCACTCAACTCCACCGAGCAAAACCGGTTCAACCCATGATACACCGCTGGAAAGTTGTAGCTCTCGTATGCCTCCCTCACCCCTTTCACCAACCCCGCCAGCTTCGCCAAAATATATCGGTCCAAAGGCTCCCTCTGCCCTAACCCCACCGCATCACCCTTAGGGTCAAACCCCGCCAGATTCCCCAGCAGGATCCTTAGAGAATTCCTTACCAACCGATAACTATCACCCACCCTGCCAAAGATCTCTGTCGAAAAAGGCACATCCTCCCTCGCGTCTTCACTCGCCACCCACAGCCGCACCACATCTGCCCCATACTTCTCCACTAACTCCATCAGCGCAGGCGGTTTCCCCCGGGATTTCGACATCTTTTTTCCATCCACATCCACCACAAATCCATTGGTCAACACCGCCTTGAACGGCGCCTTGCCCGTTAACGCCACCGAAAGCAGTAAACTCGACTGGAACCAACCCCGATGCTGGTCGCTCCCCTCCAAATACAAATCCGCCGGAAACTTTACTCTCCCATCCAAGCCCACCGAGGCCCAACTCGATCCCGAATCCAGCCACACATCCAACGTCTCCCTACCCCTCTTCCAAGCTTCTGGCACCCCACAGATCTTCGCCACCTCTCCATCACTCCCCCCAAACCAAAACCCCGTCCCCTCCTTCTCTGCCCGATCCGCCACTTTGCGAATTACCTGCGCATCCAATACCGAACTCCCGTCTGGCTTGTAAAAAGCAGGAATCGGTAATCCCCAAGAGCGTTGGCGGGAAATACACCAGTCAGGCCGCGTTCCTAAGGCCCCCCGTATCCTGCTCTCCCCCCAACTTGGCACCCACTTCACCTCCCCCACCGCCTCGAGCGCTTTGTCTCTCAAGGTATCCATCCGAATAAACCACTGCCGCACCGAGCGAAAAACAATCGGTGTTTTAGAACGCGGACAGTGTGGATAGCTGTGCCGAATTTTCTCTCGCGCCCAAAGTCTTCCACTCTTTTCCAATAAACCCGCTACCTCAGGATTCGCCGCAAAAACATTCTTCCCCACCAATTCCGGCACGCCGCACTCCTCCGTTAGTTTTCCCGCCTCATTCACCGGCGAGAACGGTTCCAACCCGCATTTTCGCCCCAAGACATAATCCTCATGCCCATGCCCAGGCGCGATGTGTACCAGCCCCGTACCCGAGTCCGCCGTGACAAAATCCGCACACCGTACCATCCCCTCCTTTTCGACCAACGGATGACGGTAAATTCTGTTCTCCAAATCGGCTCCTTTGCACTCCTTTAGAATTTTCAACTCCTTATCCGCCACCTTTCCCACCGCCTCCAATCGGCTCTTCGCCAGCCACACCTTTCGCCCATCTCCCGAGTCGGCCAGCACGTAAACCATTCCAGGATGCACCGCGACGGCCAGATTGGCCGGCAAGGTCCAGGGAGTCGTCGTCCATACGAGCAAATCCTCATCTTTGGTCTCTTTCAACTCCAGTCGCACATAGACCGATTCATCCTCACGCTCCGCATACTCCACCTCCGCCTCAGCCAGAGCGGTTCTGCAACCAGTGCTCCAGTGAACGGGCCTCAACCCCTCATAAACCATTCCCTTCTCCACTAACTGAGCCAGTACCCTCAGCTCCGCCGCTTCGTACCCAGGACTCATCGTCAAGTAAGGTCGGTCCCAATCTCCAAAAACACCTAGTCGCTGGAACTGCTCCTTTTGTCGCTGAATGAAGTGATTGGCCACCTCCTCACACTTGGTGCGGATGACCGCAGGATCGGCTCCCACCAACTTCTGCTCCGTCACCACCTTGTGCTCAATCGGCAGTCCGTGACAGTCCCACCCAGGAACAAACGGAGCATGAAATCCCATCATCGATCGACTCTTCAGAACAAAATCCTTCAGAACCATGTTCAGAGCGTGACCCACATGGGCATCCCCGTTGGCGAAGGGAGGTCCGTCGTGTAAATGAAAGTCAGGAGCCCCTTGGCGTGCTTTTAAAATCGATTCGTAAACCTTATCTTTCGCCCAACTCCCTACCCACCCAGGTTCCCGTTTAGCCAGATCGGCCCGCATCGGGAAATCGGTCTTAGGCAGTAAAACGGTCGCACTATAATCCATCCAGTAGGTTTAGAAGAAAAAACAAATCATCCAAGCTACAAGCAACGACTTTACAAACTAAGTATTAGCTCAAACTGGAGTCGCATTCGGATTCGTAGGCAGACTCACCACAGGGGGCACAACTGCAGCAGCAGCCGCTGCGGCTGCGGCTGCTGCAATAGCTTCCGCAGCTTGGGTGGCGGCTGTCACTGCCGCTACTGCTGCCGCATCGGCCAAATCTTTCGCCAAGTTCGCCGCTGCAGTTTCTAGACCCGCTAATCTTAAGGCCTCGGCGTCAGCAGCCGCCACCTTAGCTGCCTCTGCAAGTCCTTGAGTTTCCATCGCTGCAGCTGCTTCAGCTGCCTTTACTTTGCTAGTCGCCAAGTCAGATGCCAGAATAGCTGCCGCGAGCTTTGCTGCCTCCGCTTTTGCAAACTCGGCCGCTTCTCTCTCACCCTGTAACTTCGCATCATCTATGGCCTTAATTCTTGCTGCTGTTTCAGCAGCGATTCGTAAATTTTCCTTTGCCGTCATTTCCGTATTAGCTGCATTAAGAGCTGCTTGTGCCGCAGCTTTTGCCGCCGCAAGGTCTGCGGCTGCTTTAATCGCTACTTCTGTTTGTTGTGCCACAACCAGGACTGCTTCCCTAGCAGCCTGTTCGGCTTCCGCAGCAAACTTATCCCTCTGCTTCCCAATATATGCATCCCACGCGTCAACAAATGCCTTGAGAGCCGAGTTCGTGGTTAGCTCTGCAGCAGTAAACATGGCGCGCACGCTTGTCGCGCCAGGCTCAGTCGCTGCTGGGTTACTTAATTTATAATCATTAGCCAAATTTTGATTACTTGTTCCTGTTCCTAAACCGTTATAAGCCGATGTGGATGTATCCTTCGCACTGTTCGCTGCATTCGTCGCTGCTGTTGCAGCGATAACTGCAGCAGCTCTTGAAGCATCAGCAGCCACTCGTGCAGCCTCTGCCGCCGCATTCTGCTGTGCCTTGGTCGTTGCTGCATCTAGTGCCGCTTGCAATTGGGCTGCTGCTTGGGCTGCCTCAGCTGCAACTCTAGCGCGTGCCGCAGCCTCTGCTTCTGCTCTTTCTGCCGCTACCACAGCCCTAGCTGCAGCTTCTTGATCTAGCTTAGCTTGATTTGAAGCAGCATTCGCATCTGTCACGGCGGAATTTGCCGCAGTGAGAGCCTGATCCTTTGTAGTCGTGCTTTGGATTGCGGCATTGGCTGCGTCAGAGACAATTTTAGCATCTGCTAATGCCTTGGCTAAAGCATCAGCTTTAGCCGCAGCCTCTGCTGCTGCTCGAGATGCAGCATCAGCTGTATCCGCAGCAGTAGCCGCGCTATTACTTGCTGCTGTTTTTGAAGCTGCGGCTGTTGCCGCGGCTGCGGCGGCCGTATCTGCCGCAAGTTTCGCAGCTGCAGCGGCATTGGCAGCGGCTTCCGCAATTGCTCGGGCAGCGACTGCTTTATTATAATCTTCCAAAGCTTTGGCATACTCCCTCTCATTTGCAGCAAAAAGTGCGGCTTTTGCAGCCGCCTCCCTTTCCAGAGCTGCTGCCAGTGCGCTAGCTGTGTCTTGGGCTTTCTGCTGAACTTGCTGTATAGCCCCCGCCCCCGCCCCCTGCCCCACTCCTCCACCGCCTGAGCCAACCCCACCCGCACTTCCACCCGCACTTCCTGATGCCGTATCCACTGAGGGGGCATCTGCTGCCCCTTGAGAGGTAGCTGCGGTAATCGCCGAGACCGATTTTGCATCCAGACCTGGGGTCGCTGCGATCACAGCAGAGGCAATTCTTGAAGCTGCTTCAGGAACCACCTTCGATACCGCTTGCGCGATCGCAATTGCTGCTTCAGGAGCTTTCGCCGCAACCGACGCGGCGATCTGCTCAGCCGCTGCAGGAACCGCCTTCGCAGCGATGGCCGCCACTTCTGCAGCCGCAGTCGGAATCGCCGATGCTACGCTTGCCGCCACGTTCGCGACCATGGCACTGACCGTTGATTCAACAGCCTTTCCTGCTGCCATAGTGGCAGTCGAATTGGCAGGGGTCGCCGCAGGGGTTTCACCGGGAGCCGCCTGTTGTCCCGCCGCAATCGAAACCGTCTTGCCCGACGAGTCTCGACTTCCCACCGAACCCCGTGTGACGGTTGTCATCATCTTCCCGCCCGCAAAAGTCACCGCAAAAACCGTTCCCTGAGCCACCGACTCTCCATCCGTCGTCTTCACCCGCACATCGGTCTTCTCCTTGTTCCAAGGAGCAATGTTCATAACCACCAACCCATTTTCCGAATTCACAACCGCTTCGCGGCTTTGTAATTCACCATTTTTAATTTCAGCACTCATCTTCTCCAGGCTAGCAACACTCCCAGCCTCAACCGAAAGAACCACTCCGGGAGCCATTCCAACCAAAATCCGACCGCTTTTCCCTGTGACAATCTTGTCGTTCAAGGCAAGCACTTGCCCAACTAAAATTTTCTCGTTCTTCCCATCCAACTTGCAATCCCCCTCGACCAGCAACACCTGACCCAGCCTCATTTCCAAATCGATTCCATCGATCGCCAATCGCTCCAACCGCTGATCCAAGGAATCCAAAGCTTCCACCTTGGCCTGCTCTTCCTTGGAAAGCGCCAGTCCCTTCACCCCAGAGGCTTGACTGATCACCTTGAAAAACTTCGGATTCGCCGCCAAACACTGCTCGGCAATTTCTTTCGCTAATTTGGGCTTCGCTTTGACAGCACTAGATACGATCTCCTCCACAGCCTCAGGACATGCCTTGACTCCATCCCGAGCAATATCGATCAGAGCCGTGTCTGACACCCTGCCTTCAAACGCTAAGAGAGATGCTTTTTCAGGACTGTTTGCCGATAGATCCTTGACCTCCCCACCCTTGGACCCACTCCATGTTTTTTCACCTGAAAGTGTGGCCAACTCTTTCCCACCCGCCTCTTGTGCCAAAATTACTTTCCCTGCGATGGTCGTGATCAATGTGGTCGATCCTGAGCCCGAGGTTTTTGAAATCTGATACGCCCCATCCAAAGTCCGCGCCACCTCCCCATTCCCCAGCGCAATCAACGACGCGCGGGGCGCAAGTAAAGCTTGAGCCACAAAGGTCTGCATCGTTCCTTCAATCAACTCAACTTTCAGATCAGGACTTCCTGCTTCCAGCTTGCCTAAAGAAAAAACAGTTCCGGGTAAGGCAAAGTGAAAAACCCCAGCCCCACTTTGAAACATCATCCCGCCTTTTGATCCCACCGTGATTTTTGCCCCAGCTTGAAAAGCTTCACTGACTTTAACCTCCCGCTCGGGAAGCTCCCCCGACTGCACTCGGTCTCCACCCTGCGTTGCCAGAATTTTTCCAGACTTGTTGCTCCATCCACCTTTTCCGGAAATCCACTCGGCCAACCGTTCCCTACAACGAATTAAATTTTTCGATGGAAGAGTATTATCTGCCACCTCTTTTCCTGCCGCCGTGTCCAAATTACCTAGATCCGCCATCAGAAAACGAGAGCCCCCCGTCCGATCCATTTCAAACTTCGGCTTGTTGTCCGCCCCAAACCGTACCAAGACCGTTCCCTCAGGCTTCAGCCCCACCGAAAGCCCGAACGCCTCAATCTCCATCTCCGAAAGCGGAGACTTCGCTTCCCGCAAAGTCACTTCAGGCAGACCTGAAGAATTCTTAACAAAGGAAATGTTTAGACTCGATTTGCCCGAGGTGACCGTCTCGCCTTTTGCACCTTCCGTTACATCGGTGATTTTTACGGCATTCGAATCCATCACCTCCAAACACGGAAATTTCTGATTGTAACGAATCTTGAAATCTGCGGCAGCTAAACCCAACGCCGTACAGGCAAAAAAAGATAGAAGACCAATGCCCACAGATTTCATAATTGGCATATATCTTAATCTAAGCCTGCATTTCTGATTAATCAAGGGGTCAATAATAGTTTTTGAAATTTTTCTATCTAATTCATTCATCTAGGGATTTAGACACAAACAATGCTCACTCGTTCAATCTTTAATACTATTGTCTATCAATGACTTATATTGTAGAGAGTCCTTAAACCCTGCTAACTCCATCGATTCTAATCCTTTTACCACTACACCCCCCTTGCCCCTTGGACTTATCAAGGCATGATCTGACGATGGCCAAACTCAAAGCTCCTGATCTAACTCGTTCCGCACCTCGTAGCCCACGCGTTCGACTCGGCGGATATGTTCTTCTTCCCCGAGTCCTAGACAAGTGCCGCGCTGCTCTTCTCAAAAGAAACGGGGAGTACAACTACAACTGCCCGCTCGACCAGTACTTTTTAAAATTTGCGGGCTTAAATCCCGTCGCCCTCAAAAAACAGGTCGCCCGCGGCTCAGGAGATGGAGAAATTCTCCGCTGGATCGAAAAAAATCAGAAACATCCCCGTAGCGGTCAGGAAATCGAAGCTTGGTCCAACTTTATGAACCACCGCGTCCCCGCCTCCATCGACCAACGCGAACGGATGAATAGCTACCAAAAGGCCTCTAACTCGCAACGCGAAGACATCTCCACCTGGTTCGATGTCCTCGATCTCGACGACTTTTCCTCCTTCGGCGGTCCTGCCTAAGATCTAGCCCTCCATGATTGCGCCCGCTCGCCCCCCATCCATCGTCATCGGCTCAGGCTTCGGTGGGCTTGCCTCCGCCATTCGCCTTCAAGCCCGTGGCTATGATGTCACCCTCCTCGAAGCCCTCGAACAACCCGGCGGTCGCGCCTCCGTCTTCCGCGACAAAGGATTCACTTACGACGCCGGCCCCACCATCCTCACCGCTCCCTTCCTCCTCGACGAACTCTTCGCCCTCGCAGGGAAAAAAACCTCCGACTACGTCCAAATCGTCCCCTGCAAACCCTTCTATCGAATCGCTTGGCACGACGGCCAATCCTTCGAATACACCGGCAACCAAGCGGAAATGGAAGCCCAAGTCCGCCACCATTTTCCCAACGATCTCGAGGGCTACCGCAGCTTCGTCGGCGAAACCCACGCCATTTTTCAAAAAGCCTTCGTCGAACTTGCCGACCAGCCTTTCTCAAGTTTTACCGACATGCTCCGCGTCGCTCCCGACCTCATCCGCCTCCGCTCTGATCGCTCCGTTTGGCAGATGGCCTCTCGCCACGTCCAGAGCCAACGGCTCCGCGAAGTCCTCTCCTTTCATCCCCTTCTCGTCGGAGGCAATCCGTTCCAATCCTCCTCCATTTACGCCATGATCCACTACCTCGAGCGCGAATGGGGCGTCCACTTTGCCATGGGGGGCACCGGCGCCCTCGTCCAGGCCCTCGTCAAACTCTTGGAAGATCTGGGTGGAAAACTCCGCCTCAACTCTCCCGTCGACGAACTCCTCGTCGAAGACGGCGCCGCAGTCGGTGTCCGCCTCCGCTCTGGCGAAACTCTTCAAGCCAAGGTCGTCGTCTCCAACGCGGATGTGGCCAATTTCTATCGTAAAAAAGTTTCCCCCACCGCTCGCCGCAAATGGACCGATCGAAAGTTAGAAAAAATGCGCTACAGCATGTCACTCTTTCTAATCTATTTCGGCACCAACCGCACCTACCCCGATCTCGCCCACCACACCATCTGGCTTGGACCCCGCTACCGTGGCCTCCTCGATGACATTTTTAAAAATCGTATTCTTGCGGAAGACTTCTCCCTCTACCTCCACGCCCCCACTCGCACCGATCCCTCTCTCGCCCCCCCAGGCCACGAGTGCTTCTACGTCCTCTCCCCTGTCCCTCATCTCGGTTCCCCCGGGGACAAAATCGATTGGGAAAAGGAAAAAGAGAGCTACGCCGATCGTATTCTGACCGCCTTGGAAAAAACCATCGTTCCCGACCTGCGTAAACACCTCGTCAGTAAACTTATCTTCACCCCCCGTGATTTTGAATCCCGGCTCGATGCCTACCATGGCTCCGCCTTCCAACTCGAACCCATCCTCACCCAGAGCGCCTGGTTCCGCCCCCACAACGTCTCCGAAGATGTCCGCGGACTCTACCTTTGTGGCGCAGGTACCCACCCTGGCGCAGGGGTTCCCGGCGTTCTTTCTTCCGCCAAACTCCTCGACCGAGTCATCCCCAACCCCAGTCCCCAGAAGTAAGATGTACCCATTCTGCAATCCAGCCACTTGCATACCCCCCCATTCATGGCACTTTCAATAATCCATATATGATTTGTCGGACTTCACATGAGAAACACTCGGGCAGGCAATTTCAAAGCTTCCTCAAGCCCTATCTTAAAACGAAAAAGCATCAGTCCATGCCCTCGTCAGCAAAGTGCCGCTCCACCAAACTCTCCGAAGCGGTCGTCCTCCCCACGTCAGACGTCACCCACCTCTTCAACCACGAAGCCATGCTCGCCGTTAGCCACGCTATCGAGGACGTTGCCCTCGATACCGCCGAGGGCGAACTCATCTCCACCTTCCAAAATTTCGATAATTTTACCCCTCAACGCGAACGCTACAGCGCTCTGGCCTCGAACCTCGACACCGTCCGAGTCTGGGCCGAAGGCACCCCCCCCACCCACTCCCGTCAAATCGACTTCGTGCCCATCTTCCATCCCACCATTGCCCGATATTGGGTCGTGCTTTTCGATAGCCCAGATATTCACGCCATCCTCTTCTGTAAACAGTCGAATCAAACAACAGAATTCAACCAGAAAATCTTTTCCGGATTTTACAGCTTCAACCCCTTCCTCGTCCGCTGCATCCGGCGCCGCTTCGGCCTGCTCGCCTGCGGCGTCGACGGCGTTGTCCAACACTTCGAACGCCACCACTCCCCCACCCACCCCGATGCAGATTCCCTCAGCGACTTCGATTACCTCCTCAGCGCCGCCACCTAACCTCTTCAACCTCCTCACATCCCCCAGGCAAACTTTCCTCGCTCCAATCTAAAATTAAGAATTACTAATCGCGGAGCCTTCGCCCCCTCCCCCCACTAGCCGAAAGACCGGCTCCACCCCTTTCCTCAACTCCAGCCAAGCAAACGATCTCGGAGCTCCTTTATTCGCTAACCCTGCGGAGCCAGGATTCAAAAACCGCACCCCCTCCACCTCCTGATCCCTCGGCACATGGGTGTGCCCATGCAAAAGAAACTTCACCCCAAGAGGCGCCGACCTCGGCGGAATATGGCACAGATGAAACCGATGGCCCAATCGCTCCAAATCTAAACTCATCGGCCACGCGGAATTCACATCCTGATTTCCCCGCACCACCAGCGCAGGAGGTCCCACCCGTTCCACCGCTTGCCATGTCTCCTCCTCGCAAACATCGCCCAAATGCCAAATCTCATCCGCCCCCACAATCCCCTCCATCAAAAAAGTCGGCAATCGACCGTGCGTATCCGCGATCACCGCAATCCGCAAAGTTAAACCCACCTCAACCAACCCGCTGGGCCCAGAGAATTGAGGAAATTTTACCCGGGAATTTCCGGGCCGACCACTCCACCCCACTGACAAAGAGCACTGTAAAAAGCAGATCCGAAATCACCGAAGCTCGTAAGAAAGTCCAGGTCGGCGGATATCCCGGCAAACCTGTGGTCAAAGCCTGAATCCACCCCGCCAAACTTTTGTCGTAGGCCAGTAAGCCCCACCACGCTGCCGTGTTCGTCACAAAATAGAATAGGATGGAAGCCCCCAACGATCCCCCCAGCCACAACCAAACCGAAGGACGCCGAGCCAACCTCACCCCCATCGTACTGATCAACAGATAAGCCACGCCCGCCGCCAAGGTAGTCCCTGTCACTCCCTCAACCCCATAATGCAGATTTAAAAAAATATCGGAAATCAGCAACGCCAAAAGCGGACCTGCCCAACTCCACGGACGAGGAAGATAGAGTGATCCACAAAGAGCTAACGCCGCCAACGGCGCAAAATTCTCTGGCCCACCAACCCACGGGCGAAGACACCGAAAAAGCGTCGCTCCCACCAAAAGAAGAATTGCCCAAACCATCCCCAACTATGACCTCACCAAAGAATTTTGGCAAACCCGTGGGTCCACCCTTGACCCGGACCCGCTCCCTCTCCACCATTTCCTCTTATGGGAAAACCTTATAACGCCATTTTAAAGAAGCGCCGCCGTTTGCGTTATCTAAAACGCAAAAAGATTAAAGCCAAGGCCGCCGCTAAGTCTCCCAAGCCTGCCGCGGGATGAACCCCGTTGCGCGGCCCTCTCCGGACCCCGCAGCCCGATACCTTCTCGTCGACGGGCACAGCGTCCTCCACGCTTGGCCCGAGCTCCGTAGCCAGCACGACTCCCGCCCCACCTCCGCCCGCCAAGAACTTATCCGCCTCCTCTCCACTCTCCACGATTCAGGACGCTGGCGCGTAACTCTCGTTTTTGATGGCCAAGCTGGTGGCAAAGAAGAAACCCGACGCGGATCCCTCGCTATCCTCTACGCCTCCGCGGGCCAAACCGCCGACAGCATCATCGAGCGAATCGCCCAAGCCTACGCTACCCAAGGAGAAATCGGCGTGGTCACCGCCGACCACGCGGAGATGACCGCAGTAGAATCCCTCGGCGCCTTTGGCTTCTCACCCGACTGGCTCCGCGACGAATTACGTGCCGCCGGCCAAGAACTATCCGAATCCATCACCCAGTACCGAAAAAAGAAATTCACATGAATTCGCAGTCTCGCCAATAACTCAACAACAAAGCAGAGAAATCGCCTTGGGATATCGTCCAGAGAGACGAATGTCAGCTCCAGCGACCTATATGACTATTGCAGGAAAACTTAGCTTGGGGGGATCAGTCGGCCTTTCCATCGCCACTGCCGCCTTGGCCTTCATGGTCATGACAAAAAAAACTCAGTTTGCCAACCAGCTCCGCGCGGTGGAAACCAGCCTGACCAGCGGGAAGTTCACCGCCCTCGGTTTGCCCTACACTGGTAACTTCATGGAAAACGAGGCGGAACCCGCCGCCACCATCTCTTCTGCTGGCGAAAAATGGGGGCTGACCAGCGAAGACCTCAAACTAACTAAGGCCTCCGAAGAAAAAACCAAAGGGGAGTTGACCGAAGCCCAAGCTAAAAATCAGGAACTCAGCCTCACCGCCGACAAGCTGACCAAAGATCTCACCGCCACTAAGACGGACCTCGAATCGACCAACTCCAAACTCACCCTCACCGCTGGGCAACTGCAAACCTATACCGACGAGCTTAAAGGCAAAAAACCTGCCGAGCTCTTCACCGAACTGAATGATCTCTCGGAAAAAATGAAGGTCTCGGAATCGGAAAACAAAATCCTCAACTCCGCCAAAGAGAAACTCGATCTCGAACTAAAGAAACTCCGCACCGAAGTAGAAATGACCAAGCCCGGGAGCGCAAAATCTATCTCCCTTTCAGGGAAGATCGTCGCAGTGAACCCCACCTGGAATTTCGTCATCCTCGACCTCGGTAAAAATGACCAACTCGTCGAGGGACTCACCATGGTCATCTACCGTGGCGAAAAAATGATTGGAAAAATTAAGACAGTCACTGTCGACGCCCAGACTTCTGTCGCCGATGTCCTCCCTGGCACTCCAGCCAGCGCCCTCGAAGTCGGGGATCAAGTCGTCTACTAAGGACAACATGAAACACGGTCTCCTCGCTCTTTTATCCCTCGCCTCCCTCCTCCTGCTTTCCGCCTGCGCCTCAAGCGGGAGTGGTAAAAACGCGGACGGCACCCCCAAGGACGAACAGAGCGTGAACTCCCTCCCTTGGAACAAGCCCGCTTCTTGGGAAGGGGGCTCAGGCATTCCTGGCGGCGGCGGAAAATAACATTTTCTCGCCCCACTTCAGGGCACCCCTACTTCGCGATCTAGATCTGATCGACTACCGCACTCGCATAATCCCGATTCATTCTCGCGATCATCTCAACCGAGATCTGTTTCGGGCAGACCGCCTCGCAGGCATACTGATTCGAGCAGTTCCCAAAACCTTCCGCATCCATCGCCGCAACCATTTTCTGCACCCGCTGCTTTCTCTCGGTTTGCCCCTGCGGCAACAAGCCTAAATGCGAGACCTTAGCCGCAACAAAAAGCATCGCCGAACTATTCCGACAGGCTGCCACACAAGCCCCACAACCGATGCAGTGCGCTGCATCAAATGCTTTTTCCGCTATCCCCTTGCCGATAGGAATCGCATTCGCGTCGGTCGCTTGCCCTGTACCCACCGAAACAAATCCGCCCGATTGAATGATCCGATCAAAAGCCGACCGATCGGCCACCAAATCCTTGATCACAGGAAAAGCCTTCGCCCGCCAAGGCTCCACCGTCAAAGTTTGCCCATCCTGAAAAGAACGCAAATAAACCTGGCAAGTCGTCGCCCCCGCATTCGGCCCATGGGGCTCTCCATTAATCGCCATGGCACACGATCCGCAGATTCCCTCTCGGCAATCATGCTCAAAGGCAATCGGTTCTTGCCCCTCCTTTGTCAATCGATCATTAACCACGTCCAGCATCTCTAAAAACGACATGTTCGGTGTTAATCCGTCCGCTTCGTAAGTAACAAAGCTCCCCTCGCTTTGCCGACTCGCTTGGCGCCAGACGCGAAGATGTAGCTTCATTTGTAACTCCTCGTCGCCAACGCCAGTTCCTCAAAGCTCAACGGCTCCGTATGCCGAACTTCCGGCTTCCCCTCCCCTTTAAATTCCCAAGCGGAAACGTAAGAGTGCTCCGCATCCTTGCGCGCACACTCCCCTTCCGACGTCTGATGCTCTTCCCGAAAATGGCAGCCACACGATTCCTCCCGCTCCAGCGCATCGCGACACATCAACTCGCCCAACTCAAGAAAATCGGCTACTCGCCCCGCTTTTTCTAAAGACTGATTCAGATCGGCCCCCGAACCCGGCACCTTCACATCTTTCCAGAACTCCTCTCGCAACCCTCCCAAAATAGCCAAACCCTCCTCCAAGCCCTTCTTTGTCCGACTCATCCCACACGTATCCCAAAGAGTTTTGCCTAGTTTTCGATGAAACTCACTCACCGGTTTACGCCCATTCACCCCCAATAATTTCTTCGTCCGCGCCTGAGTCGCGCCCATCGCTTCTTGGAAAGCTGGTCCATCCGTCTTCTCGCCCCGAGGCTTCTGCTGGGAAAGATAATCACCAATCGTATAGGGCAAAACAAAGTACCCGTCCGCCAATCCCTGCATCAAGGCACTCGCTCCTAACCGATTGGCGCCGTGATCGGAAAAGTTCGCTTCGCCCAAAACAAATAGCCCAGGGACATTGCTCATCAAATGGTAGTCCACCCACAACCCGCCCATCGTGTAGTGCACCGCAGGGAAAATCCGCATCGGCGATTCATAGGCACTCTCCCCCGTGATCTCATGGTACATCGCAAAAAGATTCGCATACCGCTCCCGCACCGTGGACTCGCCCAAACGCCCAATCGCTTCGGAGAAATCTAGATAAACTCCTAATCCCGTGGGACCCACCCCGCGCCCTTCGTCACAGACCCGCTTCGCCGCTCGCGAAGCAATATCCCGCGGCGCGAGATTCCCATAACTGGGATACAGCCTCTCCAAAAAGTAGTCCCGCTCGCCCTCGGGAATCTGGACCGCCGCCCTCTGCTCCCCCTTGGCCTTCGGCACCCAGCAACGCCCATCGTTGCGCAATGATTCCGACATCAAAGTCAGCTTGGACTGATACTCCCCCGTCACTGGAATGCAGGTCGGATGGATCTGAGTGAAACAAGGATTAGAAAAAAGCGCCCCACGCCGATGCGCCCGCCACGTCGCCGTCACGTTCGATCCCCGCGCATAGGTCGAGAGGTAATAGGCATTGCCGTATCCCCCCGTGCAAAGCAGGACCGCATCAGCCGCATGGGTCTTCAACTCTCCCGTGACCAGATGACGCGTAACAATTCCTTTGGCCTGTCCCTCTTCCACCACCAGATCCAACATTTCATGGCGCGGCATCATCGTGACCTTGCCTAATCCGATCTGGCGACTCAGCGCCTGATAAGCCCCCAAAAGAAGCTGCTGGCCTGTTGCCCCCCGCGCATAAAAAGTCCGCGATACCTGCGCCCCGCCGAACGACCGGTTGGCCAGCATCCCCCCATACTCTCGAGCAAACGGCACCCCCTGAGCGACGCACTGATCAATAATATTTACACTTACCTCAGCTAACCGATGCACGTTCGCTTCCCGCGAACGGAAATCTCCGCCCTTGATTGTGTCTTGAAACAGCCTGCGCACCGAATCCCCGTCATTCTGATAATTCTTGGCCGCATTGATCCCACCCTGCGCCGCAATCGAATGAGCCCGCCGCGGACTGTCTTGGAAACAGAAGGATTTCACCTGATAACCCAACTCCGCCAAACTGGCCGCTGCCGAGGCCCCCGCCAACCCCGTCCCTACCACAATCACTTCGTACTTCCTCTTGTTCGCAGGACTAACCAGTCGAACATTCGCTTTAAAGCGCGTCCACTTCTCCGCCAATGGCCCCGCAGGAATTCGGGCGTCGAGTTTCACAATTTAAGAACTCCGAAGAGAACTGCCAGTGGGATAGAACTAAATCCAAAAAAAAGCACCGCCGCCAATATCCAAGAACCCATCTCGATTAACTGCGCCGAATTCCGATCTCGCAATCCGAAGGTCTGCCAGACACTGGCCGCACCATGTCGCAAATGGGAAAAAAGTAACGCCATCGCCACCACATAAAAGAGGCTGATCCATGGCTTAGAAAAGCCTGTCACCACCATCCGATAAACATCAGGCATCGTCACCCCACCCACCACCGTTTCCATGCTGGCATAAGAGCGATCAACCATCTGGGCGGTGAAATGCAGAAGATGAAAAATAATAAACCCCAATAAAATACTTCCACTTATCACCATCGTCACGCTGGTCAGAGTCACCTGTAAACGGGATTTTCTTCCCGCCACCGCATACCCCACAGGCTTGGCCACCCGATTTTCTCTAGCTAACGAAATTGTTCCCCAGATATGCAGAGCCGCCGTCGCTAATAAGCCTAATCGAAAAGACCAGAGCACTAACGGATACGATTTCAGCAAATGGGCGTAGCCATTAATCTTGTCGGGCGTGCCAGCGAACATTTGCAGGTTCCCTGTCATATGCACCACGACAAAACCAATCATCAGTACCCCCGTCACCGCCACGATCCACTTTCGCCCAATCGAGGATTGGGTCATTCGTAGTATTTCTTTATTCATGAGTAAGTCATGGGATTACAGTGAGGGCGCTAAGAACAAAATGCTCTCAAGCGCCTCGACTGTCAAAATCCCTCCGCTCCTATAAGAGAAAAGTGTCTCGAAACCAAGACGCTCTAATGTCACCCAAACTCCCTACCTAGGAGCCCCATCCTGCCCCACCGCCAGCACGGCTCCCACCAAGACCAAGGAACCCAAAATCAAAGTTCCCCCTCGGACTGGGTTGGCCGAATTTGCCTCCAGCGCTTCTTTCACATTCGAAAAATAGCGGGACGGCCGCACCCCCCAACCAAGGGGATCCGAACCTCGCGCATCCTGCAGGGCTACCCCCCAAAGCTCCGTCCGCGCACTCCGAATTCGCGCCAACATCCGATCCGCCGGCTTATCTCGAAGGCAGCCAAAGATCACCCGCCCAGGCGCGCCCCCATAAACCTCTTTCCACGTCTGGCATGCGGCCCGCACCCCCTCCTCATTGTGGGCTCCATCGACCACGATCCTCGGATTTTTTTGCCAAAGGAAAAATCGTCCAGGCCATCGAGTCCGCGCCAATCCTCTGCCGATGATCCGATCAGGAAAGCCTAGGTACCGTGCCGCCGCTACCGCTAAGGCCAAGTTCTGCCTCTGGTGCGCACCCAGTAAAGGCAACCGATCGGCCGTCCTCGCCAGAGGAGCCACCACCCGCCAAAAACATCTCAACTGCTTTACTTTTGCCGCAAGAACTTTCTCCGCTTGGGGTGGCCAAGGTGCGGAAAAAACCGGCACTCCACTCTTTAGAATACCCGCTTTCTCCGCCCCAATTCGTGCCCACCCCTCACCCAATATTTCCTCGTGATCCTTGCCCAACGAAGTCAAAAGACAAAGTTCAGGTCGCACCAGATTCGTCGCATCCAACCTTCCGCCCAACCCCGTTTCCCATACCACGAAATCCACCTGACAATCGCGAAAGATTTTTAGCGCTAATGCCGTCGTCGCTTCAAAGAAAGTCGGCCGATCCGCCCGTGGTATTCGCCGAATTAACCTTAGGATGGGCTTCAGATTCCGGTGCAGAATCTTCTGAGAAACGGGCCGACCCCCCACCTGGAACCGCTCCCCGTACTCCAGCAAATGAGGCGACGTGTAGAGCCCAGGGAAAAAACCAGCCTCACACAAAATTGCCTCCAAGGCCGCCGCGGTCGAGCCCTTCCCATTCGTTCCCGCCAGATGAATGAAATTCAGTCCCCGCTCAGGATGGCCCAGAGCTTCCAGCAGAGTTTGCATCCGCCGCAGGCCTGGCTGAATCCCCGCAGCACACTCCCTCTCCAGCTGTGCGACAGGATGAGGATGTTTCAGAGGTAGCCGAGGAGACGTGCCAGCATCTCCTTCATTTGGGGTCGGGGGACAATCATATCAATCAAGCCACGCTCGTGCAGAAATTCGGAGGTCTGAAACCCCTTAGGCAACTCCTGTTGGGTCGTCTCCCGGATGACTCGAGCTCCCGCAAATCCGATCATCGCTTTCGGTTCTGCTAAAATAAAATCCCCCAAAGAAGCAAAGCTAGCCATGACTCCAGCCATCGTTGGATTCGTCAGAACAGAAAAGAAGGGTATTCCCGCCGCCCCAAGTCGGGCCAAGGCCCCGCTTGTTTTAGCCATCTGCATCAAACTAAACATTCCCTCATACATTCGCGCCCCTCCCGAAGCCGAGAAAACAATCACCGGCATCTTCTTTTCCAATCCTCGCTCAATTGTTCGCGTCACCTTCTCTCCCACCACCGCTCCCATGCTCCCCCCCAAGAAAGCGAACTCTAGGGCCGCCAATGAGACTGCCCGCCCCCCAATCGTTCCCGTGCCTGAAATAATCGCATCCTTAAGCCCCGTTTTTTTTCGGTTCGTCTTCAGCTTACTCGTGTAGCTGGCCACTCCCTTAAACTGCAAAACATCGACCGCCTCCATCTTCGCGTCCAACTCGATAAATCGCCCACCATCACAAACGGAGACCAATCTCTCCCGTGCCCCAATCGGAAAGTGATGCCCACACTTCGGGCAAAGCTGCAGATTCTTTTTAAGCTCCTGCTGATAAACCACCTCCGCGCACCCAGGGCATTTTGTCCACAAACCTCCCGGAATCCCCTTAGCTCGGGCCTTCGTCTCTTTCCGTGGTTCATATTTTCGTCGTTCAAATACAGCCATAAATCGTTTCTCTATCCGCGGGCGACTGCCAGGGCAGCCACTTCCGCGGCTCCCGCTTTTTGCAGAACCTTGGCGCATGCATCCGCGGTTGCTCCAGTCGTAAAGACATCATCACAGAGTAGCAATCGCTGTCCCCGAGGGTCAAACCCAGGTGCCAAGTCTAAGGCACCCCGTAAATTGCGTAGCCGTTCCGCCCGCTTTAACCGTGCTTGAGAAAGCGTGGGTCGAACCCGTACCAAACCCTCCACCACGGGAATTTTGACCTGCGCCCCGAGCCAACGGGCGATCTCGGCGCTCTGGTTAAATCCGCGAATTTTTCTCCTCTCCGCATGCAAAGGAACGGGTATCAACGCATCCCACGATTCCCCCGCGTAGTGCTGACGAAACCCGTCCCGCATCCATCGACCCAGCCACGGACGCAATGCGTACTCCCGCCCATATTTGAAACGTAAAATTGTTTCCCGCACCACCCCCACCGCTCGATAAGACGCTCGCAATCGATCCAAAGACCAGTGGCGATCGAGACAATTCGCACAGAGAAATTCTCCAGGGGCGCTTCGCGAAAAAGGTTCCGCGCACCGCTCGCAAAAGGGCCGTACCAACCGCGCCCAAGGCCGAGGGGGTCGGCCGATCGGAAAAATCAAACCCCGAACCGCTTCAATCCAGACGCGCAAGGATCGGACGCCCCCAAAGCGCCAGAGCAAAAACCAGCAGAACTAAAAACGGCAAAGGTCCCGCTTCTAAAGATGGGCCCCACCAGCCCGCGGTCGCTTGCGGTACTTCTGGCCAGGCGACCTCCGCAACCTTCCATCCTGCGACCCATCCCGCATGTAAACCGATCGGCCCCGCAAGTGTTCCCTGCGCCCAGGCCATTCTTCCCAAAATTAATCCTGCTACAAAAAGCCCGGCCAACTTCCAGGGATCCACCGCACCAGCCCACAGCTCCAATCGGGTCCATGCCAAAAAGCCAGCCTCCCAACTCAGCTCCGCACCCGGCACCGGCCGCAGAAAATGCGCCCCCGCAAAGACCACCGCCCCCACCCCCACCAGCCACCCCACCCTCTGCCCCCCCATCGCCCTCCACCAAGCCAACCCCAATACCCCCCGAAAGAAAAACTCCTCCAAAACCGCCACCAAAATCCCCGCTCCTCCAGCCCCAACCCACACCCCAAACCCCGGCACCCCTCCCCACCTCCGTACCCCAAGCCCACTCTGCCCCATCGCCACCAACCCCAACATCCCCATCCCCAATCCCGCCCACAACCCCATCCGCAACCCCTGCCTCTTCCACCGCCCAACTTCCAGAAACCTTCTCGGATCCTGCCTCCAAAAAAACAGCAGCCCAGGAACCAAAGCCAACGCCACCCCCAACTGCACCCGCCCGAAAATCCTCGCAAACGGATAAACCCCCGGCGCCAACGCCTCCACCCCAGACCGCACCGCCGGCGCTAAAGCCGCCGTCAACACAACCCACAACCCAGCAAAACCAACTACACCTAAGATTCCACGTTTCATCCCCATATCTTGCGCTCCGTCCTTGCCCAACCGCCACCCTTTTTCCCGTTCTCTCGGCGTTGCCCCGCACCCCCCTCTTCGCTTAGAATCCTCTCTTCGACCTATGGCCGAAGCCCGACCCATCGCTACCCTCGAATTCGAAAAGCCCCTCGCCGATCTGGAATGTCGGCTAGAAGAACTGCGCAAAATTTCTGGGAAACAAAAAATCAGCGTAGAAACGGAAATCTCCGCCTTGTCCGAAAAACTTACCGCCGCCCGCCGCGAGATCTACGGCAACCTCACCCCCTGGCAACGCGTCCAAATCGTTCGCCACCCCCAACGCCCCTACCTCCTCGACTACCTCCGCCTCGCCGCGACCGACGTCGTTGAACTCGGCGGAGACCGCGCCTACGGCGATGATCGCGCCCTCATCGGCGGACTCGCCACCTTCGGCTCACACCGTGTCGTTTTTCTTGGCCACCAAAAAGGCCGCGACACCAAAGAAAACCTCCTACGTAACTTCGGTTGCGCCCACCCCGAAGGCTACCGCAAAGCCCTCCGCCTCATGCGCCTCGCCGATCGCTTCCAACTTCCCATTCTCAGCTTCATCGATACCCCAGGCGCTTTTCCCGGTGTCCCTAGCGAAGAGCGACACATCGCCGAAGCCATCGCCGTTAATATCCGAGAAATGTTCACCTTTCGCGTTCCCATCGTCGCCGTCGTCATCGGCGAAGGCGGTAGCGGCGGCGCCCTAGGCATCGGCGTGGCCAATCGTGTTCTCATCCTGGAAAACGGCTACTACTCAGTCATCTCGCCCGAGGGTTGCGCCAGCATTCTTTGGAAAGACCGCGCTTTCGCCCCCCAAGCCGCCGAGGCCCTCCGCATATCCTCCATCGATCTCAAGGAACTCGGCCTGGTTGATGACATCGTGCCCGAACCCGAGGGAGGCGCCCACCGCGATTGGGAAACCACTGTGGCCAACACTCTGAAGAAAATAACCCAACACCTCACCGAACTCTCCCAACTCTCCCCCACCCGCCTGCTCGAAACCCGCCAAGAACGCTACCGCTCCATCGGCTCCGTCACGGAAGCTTGAGCTCCACCGAAAAACTTCGCTTTACCCGTCCTCCCCAATCTTTCCTAATTCGTCACGCAACCGCGCCGCCTCTTCAAACTGCTCCTTGCCCACCGCCGAACTCAAATCCTCCTGCAATCGCTTCCGACTCGGCTTGCGAAATGACTTCGGAACTTTCCCCGCATGGCGCGTCCCTTTTTGGCAATCGTTAAGCACATCTTGCAGTAACCCTGAAAAAATAACGTAACACTCCCCACAACCCAACCGCCCCGTTTTCCGTACATCCTCGGAAGTAAATCCACAAGCCGAACACCGATTCGAAGCTAAAGGAGTCGGCGAGGGAATCAGCAAAGACTTGGCGGAGATCTCCTTGATCTCATTTTCCACCGCCGCCGCCGGATCTTCCTTCCCCTTACTCACGGCCAACTTCGACACCGCCCCCCACACATCAAAATCGACCAGATCCTTTTCCGAAAGCTGCGGAATGCACTTCTCACATACGTGGACATCGATCGATTTCGAGTTTACTAATTTACTCAAATGACACGTCGCCTGATTGCCTGGACAGTAGGTGCACTCCATAACTGATATTTAACCGTGCCTACGCCTTTACGCAATCTCTCGCCCGCCGA